>NZ_LT629731.1:3581556-3881556 GCF_900104575.1 Bacillus tuaregi | reverse complement strand
TTATTTCCCAAAATTCTATGACACATCTATTTTTCTTGGCATTACTTTGTTGGTAAACGCTTTGGCAATAGGTGGTAAATTCTGTGTCAAATGATAGTCAAAAACACGAAATATGTGGTCCATTCTCATAGCCAAATCATGCCTCTTTTACCTTATTTAACAGATACGCTAGTATAACAAAGAGCCGAATTTTATTCCGTCTCTTTAATGCTCTCTTTGATATATTCCATATCTACGCAACATTGTTCAACTATCAAATTTTCGTATTTTAAATTTTGATAAAGTAATAGTTTCAAATCGAGCAAAATGGTAAAATATAGGTAAACTTGGAGAAACTAGGTAAACCCCTTATATATCAAGGAGCAAAAGGTAAACTATTAGGAGATGGTAAATGTGGCTGACACAACGATTTCGTTCAAAGTTGAAGATGAATTGAGAGAAAAGGCTCAAAATTTAATCAAGGCTTCAGGAATGACGGCAAAAGAATGGTTCCAGAAAGCTGTTGCAACAGCTGAATTGCAGTCGGTTAAAGAAGGAGCATCGGATTACGCATCAGATTTAAGTGAAATGGAAGTACATACAACGAGAATTTTTGAATTGATGTCAAACATGGTTCAAAAA
Source organism: Bacillus tuaregi (assembly GCF_900104575.1). NCBI lineage: Bacteria > Bacillati > Bacillota > Bacilli > Caryophanales > Bacillaceae > Bacillus > Bacillus tuaregi. The sequence continues at coordinate 3,880,935 of NZ_LT629731.1, read as the reverse complement.
AGTATCTATTTAAGGGATAAAGCTGTTGGAGACTTAGAGAAATTGTTGGAACAACAACGTGAAATCACTGCAAGCTTTCAGTCAAAACTCCACGAAATGACCGAGCAAAAAGAACAAGCAAGCGTAAAACTTGAAGAATCACAAAAAGTACAGGTTGATCTCGAAAAGCAATTAGAGGAACTCCGTGAAATCTTGGAGACAAACAAGCTATTAATCAGTGAATACAAAATAAAAAACGACACACTCACAGGGTTGGTTGCCAAATATGAAGGTTATGCCAAAGAAAATGAACAGCTTAAAGAAATATTGGCAAATGAGCGAAGCTCGCATCAATCGCAGGTTGCTGATTTAGGCCATCAGAACGATGAAAAGGCATCTATTATCAAAGAGCTTGAACAGCAAACGGACAGGCTCATAGAGGCTCATAAAACGGCCTTAGAGCGTTTTGAAGAGCGTAAGGATGTCGAGCAGGAGAAAGTTCTGTTAGCTCTTGAAAGAGACCACCAGAAGGCTCTTGCGAACGCTAATAATGAGTATAGCAACAAGCTCAAAGAATTTTACGAGAACATGGATAAACAACGTCAATCATACGAGAAAAAAATTGAAGAACTGCAACGTCAATTAACTGAAGAAAGAACAAAGAATTACAAGTCAAAATAATCCATACAAGTTTTATTCAACAAAACATGAGATAATATGATGTAAAGCATAAAATTTTCGATTGGAAACTTTACGCTTTACATCATATTATTTTAATAGAGGAAAGTGATTTTTTTATGGGTATTTATGAAGTGTTAGCCACCAAAATATCCAAATGTTGAAGGTAAGGAATGTCAAAATCTCTCAAATACTTTTACCAATTCCGAAATAAAGCTTCCTTACTTAGCTACGCACATGAATTATATTCTCTAATCTTTGGCATTCAGCTAAGAGTTTCATATTTTTTTCTTTAGATTCATCAAGCTCTACTTCTTTTACTTCTCTTCGCTTCTTTTCAAGGTCCAAATCAGCTTCTAATTTGCTAATTCTTTTTTGATATTTAATAAGTTGATTGTTTAAACCTTCAATTTGTTTTTGAAGTACTTCGTATTCCTGTGAAAATTTAACTTCTAATTTCTTTTCAATTCTTGATTTTTCTACATATCTTTCTTCCCATAACTTTTTATTCCATATTTTCAGGGCATGTTCTTTATAAAGTGCAGAACGAGATAGGTTAGTATATTCTTGAAGTTTCCTTGCAGTAATAAAGCAATTTTCACCTTCCATATCTTTTATATCTTGTATGGCTTGATTAATTGTTTCGATTGTTTTTTGCCTTTGTTCATTTTGATGCTTTTCAATACCTTTATTAATTTTTATCATTTTACTGTATCACTCCGGTATTTACCTTTTGTCTAATTTCTTCTGTATGCCTTTCAATACCATTTTCACATATTTGAATAATTCTCTCTAAGCAATTCACATTTCTTGTTGCGTTCTCAAAAGTAGCTGCACGTTTTGGTTGACCGGCAGTATTATTCATAATATCCTGCCAATATGATAGTTCAATTTTATAATCCTCGTAATATTGAGCTTTAGGAACAAACCAATTACATTCATAGCACTCAAAATGAATTGAAGTTCCATCTGGTTTGCAACTTGAAATCATACTACACAAACCAACCCCTTTTTTACTGTTGGCTTCCCATGTAAGGTACATTCTTAGATCTTTGGAGAGGCGTTCTATCACTTTTGGGTCATCTAGGTTGAATATTCGCCCTTTAAACTCAACGGGAGCTTCTGTGGGGCTTTTTAATCCTGTTGACTCCATCCACATCTGTTTATGCATTTCTTTTTGTTGGTGGACATAATGCATTGGCATCGTTGTACCTTTATCATTCCTGATTGCCATTACCTGATCCATTGTGTACCCGCCAATATAAAGTCTGTCAGTTGTTGCATTATGCCTAAATTGATGACTTGAAATTTTGTAAATTTTGCCGTTACTATCTGTAACATTACACAATTCTGCTATTCTATTTAATGTGTTGTTAAATCTTGGACTTGTATAAGGCTCTAATGTAATATATTCTTCGCTTATTCCCATTCTTAATCTATCTCTAACTGTATATTTGGGAATAGAGTACCCCGCCAAATTTAGTTTTGCAGATAATTGTTTATTGGTATCGTTAGGGTATTTTTTTCGAAATTCTAGTAACTTATGATATGTTTCACCGGATGAATAAGAAACGATCTTTCCATTGTTACTAGTCAAATTAAACCTCAATGATAGTAAGAGGAAATTTTTATCTTTGTCATCAACTGAATATTTTTTTAATAACTCTTTTGTTTGTTTTTGAACCTTTTTTATTAATTCAACTATAAATTTACCGTGACCTGAATTTAACACTGGTATAGTTTTAATTTCTGCTGTAATGTATCCGCCACTCTGTTTGGGAGTTGGAATATTAATTACATACATATTGTAAAGCGGTTTAAGGCAATTAAATGGTATAGAAGTGACCTCTGTGATTCTATTTGGAAAAGAGCGTTGCAACCAATAAGCAAGTCTAAAGGCATCTGGAATTTCATGATTTTCATTCTTCATTATTTCATCAAATTGTTTAACCACTTCAGTAGGAATATATTTGTTAGGGTCTGTCTTTGATTCTACTTGGAAGGGATTTTTACTTTTGATTGATACTTTATTTGGAAATTCTGGAAATGCACTCATCTTTGAAAAGAAATCTTGTAGTACCCCATAGCGTCTATTCCTTATATTGTCTGAAAGGTCATCTTTTTCTCTTAAATACTTTTCGTAGTAGTCGATAATTTTCCGATTGATTTTTGAAAGAGGCATGGAAGGAAATTCATTTCGAAAAAATTCTAAAAAGAGATTTATACGACTAATTTTTCCTTTGATTACTGGTACACCATAATCTAGCATGAGAGCGAAGTATTTTATCAAAACTTTAAATTCTTGTGGAATTGTACTAAAGTTTATTGTGTAAGCAGCTTTCTCGGCAGTAGTTCTATGTTTTTTACTGTAATACCATGAATCATCTTCAAATTGAAAGTCTCCATATTGGTGTACTTTCAACTTTAGCTGTTGTTTAAATGTTTCTAAACCGGTATTAATTACAGGCGTCTCACTTAGCTTATTTTTTATATTGTTCAATAGAAATTCCTCTCTCTTTAGCAAAACTCTCCATTTTCTTAATTGTTTCAGAATAGACTTTAAGCAAATGTAATTCTTGTTGATATACACGGTGTTCTTGATAATTGTCAATTCCAGAATTTTTATATTCCACTTCTAACTCTTTAAGAAAATCTTGTTGCTCTCTATATAAGTCATACCATTTGGGTAACTTTTGTGGGCCAGATATAAGCATTTTACAGCCAACGCATTTTTTCTTATGACAGGGACCAAAAGATACATGCTTTACACAGGTTCCGTGTCCTTCTGGTGTTTCTCTAGCACCGAGTTTTATTTCTCTAAATAGGGCCTTTTTTTCCTCTTCGGTGTATTGATTCTTGATTTCCTTATCAATCGTTTCTTCAAATAATTGCTGGAAAAGCTTACTGTCTAATTCAGCTATCTTTTTTAATTCAAGATCCCTGTAATAACGTGCTGATGTTTCCTCCGAGTGATTAATGTAATCAGCAACTTTTCTTAAAGAATGTCCCTTCGATAATAAGTCCACGATGATAGTCTTTCTACACTGGTGATTAGTATAATGGAAGAGTTCGTTGTTTCCGTCTCGTATATTATGTTTTTTAATCAACCTATTGATAGCTCTCGCTAGGGGTCTTCCGACAAATTCTACAACCTTTGAATGTTTATTAAGGGTGATAAATATTCTATCGGTATCCGCTACGATTCTTAAATCAGCAGTTAATTCTTTTTGTTTTTCTACAGCTTCGACAACGACATGGGAAACAGGTATTGTATGATATTTTGACTCCCCGCTTTGAACTCTTTGGTTTTCCATTTTTACATTTAAATATGTAAATAAATAGGACTGACTCTCTTCATCGTAGGTAATGCATTCAGAACTGAGTTCTTGAATGTCTGAAAAGCGTAATCCAGTATTCATCATAATGGTCCAAGCATTCTGGTACATTTCCGGTAATTCATGTATTACTTCTTCTAGTTTTCCAATTACTTCCTCTGGCATATAATCTGTGCTTTCACTAAACGACTTTATATTATGCATTTCAATTTCTCTGAATGAATTGTTCTGCTCTGAATCTATATTTTCAATATACCAGTCAAAAAATAATCTAGTCTGTTGGAATAGATTATAAATACTTGTTAAATTGTAGTAATCTTGACCATCAACCTTTTTGATTTGTTGTAAATAGTCTAATAGGTGAAGAAGGTGATAGTAATTTATATCGAAAATAGAATAAACGTCTTTATAAGGGAGTTCAGTAAACCTGTTATAAATGGTTGTTACGGCATACACACGCGTATATAATGCCCTTTCTTTGATAGCAGTTTTTTTTATTAATTCATGAATATGGGCTTTTAAATGCTTTTTATCAATATCTGAAAGGGGTGAAAAATCTAATGTATGATTTCCGAAGCCTTGCAAATTTTTTTCTCTAATAATCCATATATCGTCTTCATACCTATATGATGATGGCTTACTACTCAATGTACTATAAACATGGGAGGCAACCTCGTTAAAAATATTTAATCTTCCAATTTGAGTAAGTGCATCCCCAACCTCACTCTTTTTGGTGGTATTTTTAAAAATATACCTTGCGACTTCAATCTTTGATAATGGTTGATCTTCTTTTATTAATCTATCTCCAATTCTTCGGACAAATGATTCAAAGACTTTAATGTATTCATTAGTTGAATAAATCCTTTTAATTAAAGACTTATCACCAAGCGGAGGGGAGAGTTTTCGGATTGATTCAATATCATCATTTTTACAGGCAACAATAAATTTGTTAAATCTTTCATCTAAGTGTCTCTGAATTACTCTTTTTGGTGTTTTTATCTCGTTGATAAAATCGGTTCTCATTGTCAATATGCCATTTAAGGCTTCTTTTACATCATTAGTTTTCATAAATCTAAAAATAGTTCTATAACTAATTTTTGGTTCCTTTAAATCGTCGAAAAAATAATGGCAGAGGTATGAACAATAGTTTTCAAATTCAGTAGGACACAAAAATTCCATAAAACGAAATAATGTTGTATTAATGTTTTTATTATCGTCTAATATCTTGGCGATACCTGCAGTATCTTTATCAGCGAGACGTTTTTTTAGCTTTGTCAGTATTTTTAAAAGCTCATTTTCTATAAAATTAACTGTTCTTCTTATCTGAAATTCATATTCGTTTATTTTGAAACATATCAGGCCGTTAGTAATGTGTTTGTCTAAAATACTAATCGTGTACAATTGAATTTTCCTTTCTAGATTTTGTACGCTTTTTAGCTTTCCTTTCGACAATATCCTTTGCAATCTCAGCTCTTTTTCTTGAATCGAACACTTTTACATAGTTTTTAAGAGTATCAATGGAATTCCAACCCATCTGTTCTTTGATAAAACCTTCTGTTATTTTACCTTCTTCAAGTAAATCTAAAAGGTATTGTGCATGAGTACTTCTTCCGGCATGTGTTATAATCTTTTTTGGATCAAAACCTGCTCTTTCTGCAGCCTCTTTTAAAATTTTTAAATAGTTTCTTCGTTCTACAGGATTTCCTGTTGTTGGACCTTTATGGTTTAGGAATAGGAACTCGGATAATTTATTGTCCACCTCATGTCTATCTGACCGGATATAATCAAGAATTTCATCGTTTAACGAATCGCTAATGTATAATTCACGTTCTTTTGACTTAACAGTAGCTTCATTTTGGTTATCATAATTTTTTTCTAAACTCAAAATTCCTTCATGAAAATCATGATGTTTTAAGTGGAGTCCAAGACATTCTCCAATCCTCATTCCAGTTTCTAGTAAGATTTTAAAAATTATTTTATCCCGTCTGGATGGAAGGGAATCAATTATTCTTTCAGTTTGGGATTCGCTATACCATTTTAAATGGCTACGTCTTTCTTTATATCTGAGTTTACCTGTAATGTTGTTTTCATTTATTTCGAAATTATATATTTGTCCGTATAGAAACCTCTTTTTTAGATGTCTATTACCAGTTTTCTTATTCCTTTTTACTCCATATTTTATAGGGTTTTGTTCTATTTCCTTTTGATCTTCTAACCATTCGTAAAACCCCTTTAAAACGCTAATATATTGTTCAATCGAACTTAGTGATCGTTTTCCCTCCATTTTTACCATTACCTCATCGCCATATAAAAGATATTTAATATACTCTTCTATAATGGCCTTTGATTGAACATCTCTATAATGCATTTGATATTTAACTTTTAAATACCTAAGAAATATAACTAATTTGTTAGCATAGCTTTCACCGGTTTTATAGCTACCTAAACTCACAATTTCTAACCATCTATTAATTTCATAAAGGGGTAGATCATCTTCAGTAATGTAATATTGTATTCTTGTTTCACCAGTATTAGGAATATGTTTTAGACCCTTTTCAACCACTAAACCATATGTTTCTCTTTTTTTATTACTAGTCATTCTAATTGAATTCTCCCCCTTTCTTTAATAGTAATTCTATCTAGTAATGTTTCTCTTTATTTTTTATTTTAATCCTTATATTTACTATTACTTTTATTTAGAGCTTCCGCTACCCGCTGCGGGAATTTGCCCTCCAATAAAAATACAAATATGCCCTCGAAATACTATTTTTGCCTCTAAACTTTACAGATATCATATAATGTTATGAATATTTTGTAAAGTGTACATATAAAATTATTTGTATACTATTAATCCACAATAAAATAGGATATAAATAGAAGCTGTCTACGATTATATTAATGGTAGACAGATAGTTTACTAAAGACCTCNAACTTTACAGATATCATATAATGTTATGAATATTTTGTAAAGTGTACATATAAAATTATTTGTATACTATTAATCCACAATAAAATAGGATATAAATAGAAGCTGTCTACGATTATATTAATGGTAGACAGATAGTTTACTAAAGACCTCGATGTAGAAATTAAATTCACCATTGGTTCGGTATCCTTCTCGATCGATGTACATAAGAAGTTCATTGAAGAGCTGAAGGATTTGTATAAAGCATTGATTTCTATCGCCGAAACCTGCCGTGAAAATGAACTGTCTATGCAGTATGCGGAGCAAAGCTTAAATCTGGCCTCCAATACTTTAGGGCGAACAGCTGTTGAGGGTGAACATCTTGTCGATAATTTTAAGCAAATAAATGATGTAGCCTTCACTTGGCTAATGGAAAGCAGGAAAAAATATAAAATAAAAGATTTTGGGTATGTGTTTGAGAAATTTATCAATAATTAATAGGAAAATATAATTCATGACAAAAAAGGGATCTGATTACAGGTCTCTTTTCTGTGTTAAAAAAAAACGAACTCCATTTTATAGAAATGAAGTTCGTTGATTAAGAACCCATTTGTTTGTATAATTCATTACAAAGTAGCTGATTACAGTATGGTTTTAGAGATGGGGGTCTATTTATTGACGGTCGCAATTATCACACTTATCATATTGATTTTAATGAATGCCTTTTTTGCTGCATCAGAAATGGCCTTGGTTGGGTTAAATGATAATAAAATTAAACGGATGGCTGAAGATGGTGATAAAAAGGCAAAGATGCTGCTAAATCTCATCTCTGAACCAAGTAGATTTTTGAGCACTATTCAAATTGGAATTACACTGGCTGGTTTTTTAGCAAGTGCTTTTGCGGCAGACTTTTTCGCAGGCCCATTAGCCAATCTATTATATGATGCAGGACTACCAGTGGAGTTAAGCGTACTTGAAACAGCTTCAGTTATAGTAATTACTATCCTTCTTTCCTTTATAACGTTAGTATTTGGGGAACTTGTGCCAAAGCAGCTGGCTTTACAGAAGGCAGAGCCGATTGCGAATTTTGTAGTTAGACCATTATCCTTTCTTTTCAAGCTGTGTCTTCCAATAGTAAAACTCTTAACCTTTACTACCAATAATGTCATTCGCTTGTTTGGTGTTGATCCTAATGCCAAAAACAACGAAGCAACGGAAGAAGAAATTAGAATGATGGTGGATGTTGGAAGTGAACGAGGAACCATCCAAGAAGTTGAAAAATTAATGATTAATAACATCTTTGAATTTAACGATAAAATGGTATCCGACATTGTTACGCATCGCACAGATATGGTTGCCCTCCCGGTGGATGCAAGCCTGCAAGAAACCGTTGAATTAGTCAATTTGGAGAGATATACAAGATTTCCTGTTTATGAAGGAGATTTTGATAAGATTATTGGTATTTTTCATGTGAAATATCTATTTCAATTTATGAACCAGGGAAATGAGCAAAAATTTGACTTAAGAAAGTTAATCAGAAAACCCTATTTTGTTTTGGAAACACAGAGGATTGATACTCTATTTGCAGACATGAAGAAAAATAATGTTCATATTGCCATTGTGCTTGATGAATATGGTGGTACAGAAGGGTTAGTTTCGATTGAAGATGTAATTGAAGAAATTGTCGGGGAAATCTCCAGTGAAATGGATGGAGCAGAGGAGAATGAGATCCAACAGCTAGCTGACAATAAGTATTCTGTTGAAGGCGTTACAAATCTAACTAAACTTGCCAAATTGCTCCAGACTGAGTTACCAACGGATAGCTTTGATACACTAAATGGATTTCTCATTAGTCAAATTGGATATATTCCATCCATTGATGAACGGCCAGTGATTAACTATCAAAATTTACGATTTGAAGTGACGGATGTAACGGAGAATCGTATCGAACAGGTAATCATTACTATAGACGAGGATCTGTTACTGTCTGATGCAAGAGATATGACCGTAATAACGAAACAGTAAAAGAGTAAAGGGAGCTTCCAATTTCGGAGCTCTCTTTTGTGAATAAAGGTAAGGGATTCAGTAGATAAAGGCTCAAATCAAGTAGGTATAGTTGGTAAATATTGATAAGTTTGTGTCTTTTCGTTATGATGATAATTGGAAAACTTGTATTAAGTATGATATTAGGATGATGGGGTATGAAAAGAGCAAGAATTATTTATAATCCAACCTCAGGGCGTGAGGCATTTCGTAAACATTTGCCTGATGTATTAGAAACGCTCGAAAAGGCTGGATATGAGACATCAACCCATGCAACAACCGGTCCAGGGGATGCTGTAAATGCAGCGCGGATTGCTGTTGAACGTCGCTATGATCTTGTAGTGGCTGCTGGAGGAGATGGAACCATTAATGAAGTTGTAAACGGTCTGGCGGAGCAGGAGTACCGTCCAAAGCTAGGTATTATTCCAGTGGGTACGACCAATGACTTTGCGAGGGCATTACAAATTCCTCGTGATATTGTGGGAGCGGCTGAAATTATTGCTAAGGGTGAGACAATCCCTGTAGATATTGGCCGGATGGACGACAAATACTTTATAAATATTGGCGGTGGCGGCCGTTTAACGGAGCTTACCTATGATGTTCCAAGTAAGCTAAAGACGATGCTTGGACAATTGGCATATTATCTAAAAGGCATGGAAATGCTGCCATCCCTAAAGGCTACACATGTCAGCATTGAATATGATGGGAAGTTATTTGAGGGAGAGGTCATGCTTTTTCTTGTTGGCTTAACGAACTCTGTTGGCGGCTTTGAAAAGCTGGCACCTAATTCATCAATTAATGATGGCTTGTTCTCTCTGCTTATTTTGAAAAAGACCAATCTCGCAGATTTTATCCGGATCGCCACTCTTGCCCTTCGCGGTGAGCATATCAATGACCCTAAAGTGATTTATACGCAAGCAAATCGAATCAAGGTCCTATCTGAAGAAACCGTGCAATTAAATTTAGACGGTGAATATGGTGGCATGTTGCCGGCTGAATTCGTTAATCTCTATCGACATTTAGAGGTATTTGTACCGCTTGATCAAATTAGAGATGAGGATCGTCCACCTGATTTAGTAAAGTGATATAACGTTAATAAGCAGTAGTAAGAAGAAAAACTCGTTCTAATAGAGCGGGTTTTTTTGTATCTTTGAGTTATTTTTTCATAACTAAACCTGTAATTTTAAGCACATCAGTTCAATAAAATTACTAACTATATTCACCCAATTGTAAAAAGATAAAATTTTTCTAATATAACAACATGGTAATATTAGGGTGTAACAATAAATCGAATTTATAGTTAATTATTAAGGTCCGACAAGGAGGAATTAGGTGATGAATGTTAATTCTACATAGAACCTGTAATAACTACCATTTAAGATGTTACTATCTGAAAGGAGTTAGCTAATCATGATGAGAAAAAGAAAGCTTAGAGCCCTATTTAGTGTTATGTTAATTATGTTTTTACTAGTTTCTTTAATAGGCTGTGGTCAGAAGGATAAGGATGATTCAGAATCTTCCGGAACCTCAACGAAGACTGAATCGACTTTTAAAGCTGGAACCTATACGGGGGTTGGAAAGGGAAATAACGGTGACATCAAGGTAGAGGTTGAAGTAGACGATGATTCTATTCTAGCAATTAATGTTTTAGAACATAATGAAACAAAGGGACTATCTGATGCTGCTTTTGACGAAATTCCTAATACAGTGATTGAGGGACAGACATTAGCTGTTGATACAGTGTCAGGTGCTACCAATTCCTCAAATGGTTTGATAGAGGCTATTACAGAGGCCTTAAAGGCCGCTGGTGGAGATATTAATGAATTGAGCAAGAACAAGGCGACCAATGAGACAGCTAGGGAAGATAAGGAGTATACAACAGATGTGGTTGTTATTGGAGCCGGTGGCGCAGGTCTAGCTGCAGCTGTGTCCGCCCATGAAAATGGCGCGAAGGTCATAGTGTTAGAAAAAATGCCGCAGCCAGGCGGAAATACCATTATATCCGGAGCTGCTTATAATGCTGTAGACCCTGTACGTCAAAGCAAACAGGGAATAGAAGACTCTGTTGATAAGCATTATACTCAAACGTATGAAGGCGGAGATATGAAAGGTGACCCTGAGCTTGTTAGAACACTGGTCGAAAATGCATATCCGACACTTCAATGGCTCGAAGGCTTAGGCATGGAATTCACGGATGAGGTATTTACCGTTCTAGGCGGCTTATGGCCAAGAGCTCATAAGCCTGTAAAACCATTAGGAACAGGCTATATTGAAACCTATATGAGCTACATTGAGAAATCAAATGATGAAATCCAGGTATTAGTTAACACAGAAGCTAAAGAATTAATTGTTGAAAATGATGTCGTAGTTGGCGTCAAAGCTGAAGGGAAAAATGGCAATGTTGTTGTTAATGCCAAAAGTGTTGTCATGGCAGCTGGTGGTTTTGGTGCAAATGTTGATATGAGAAATGAATATAACAGCTTGTGGCCAGATTTAACTAATCTGAAAACAACCAACCATCCAGGAGCTACTGGTGATGGTATTGCTATGGGAGAACAAGTGGAGGCAAACCTTGTTGGCATGGAATACATTCAGTTATTGCCAATGGGAGACCCGGAGACAGGAAGCTTAAGTGGAAATATTGAACAAGGTGTAGAGAATAGAATATTTGTAAACAAGGATGGTAATCGGTTTGTAGATGAGGGTGCTAGACGGGATGTCATGACAAAGGCCCTAATGGAGCAATCAGACCAGACGATGTGGGTCATTGTTGATAAGCATTCTTATCCTACAGGTGATACGAAAAATAACTTTAATGAATCAATCGATGATTTAGTAGCCGCTGGTAGAGCCTATAAAGCTGATACTTTAGAGGACCTTGCGAAGCAAATAGGTGTTGATTCAGCCAGCTTTGTAAAGGCTGTTGAAGGATTTAATAATGCTGTTGATGCTGGTACAGATGAATTTGGCAGAACCTTATTTGATCAAAAGCTTGATACAGCCCCATTCTATGCCGGTGCAAGGGTGCCGACAGTCCACCACACAATGGGCGGTCTTCAAATCAACACAGATGCACAGGTATTAAACAAAGAGGGTCAAGTCATTAAGGGATTATATGCTGCTGGCGAAGTAACGGGCGGTATCCACGGAACAAACCGACTTGGCGGTAATGCATTGGCAGATGTAAACACATTTGGTAGAATTGCCGGTCAAAATGCAGCAATAGGTAAATAATAAAAGTAAAAAGGCAGCTATTTTTGTACAAGGCTGCCTTTTTAGGGATTAAGTTTGTATAACAAAAGGACTAGTGAGATATTCTCCTAGTCCTTTTGTTATAGTATAGTTATCAGAATTACCTTGTGCTCAATAATATTATTTTGCAGCTTTAGCTGCTTCAACAAATGCTTTTACATATCCATAAGTATCAGCTAGTGTAGCTCCACTTACAACGTCAACCATTTTTTCAGGAGTTGCTTCGTTTGCTTTAAGCTCTGCTTCTAATTCTGCAATCGTTTTTCCAACAACATAATTTTGGATAGCTTCAACATTTGCATCAATTGAAACAGTAGAGCCGCCTTTTTCAGCCATCATTTTGCTGTAGTATTCAGCGTTGTCCATTTTAGAACCTAATACTTTACCTTCTGGGTAGCTTTCACCGAAAGGACCATCAGAGTTTGGTACTCCTTTAGCATCGTCAGCTAAAAATTGGAATTCATCAATAGATGCTAATGCAATTTTATCGCCATCCATTACAACAACAGTAGTTGCGAAAGATTTGTCTCCGTGTGGAGAATTATTTACGCGTCCAAGTGTAAGTTCTCCAGTTGATTCAGCAGCAACTGCAGTTTCTGTTTCTTTTTCTGCAGCCTCGTCGTTTGAACAGGCAGTGAAAACTCCTACAAGACCTAAAGCTAGTGCTAATGTTATAAATTTCTTCATGATGACCTCTCCTTTTGTTTTAAAAAGTATTTATGAATACTTACAAACAAATTATATAATTTATATAGATTATATCAATTGGTCATAGGTTGATGTCATCAATTGTTCAAAAGTGAGCAATCTAATTTGGTGTCTAATAGGTAATTTCTCTTACTACAAGTAAGGGGTTTCATGTTCACAGCTCTGTAAAGAATAGATTCTCAACATTTCTTTGTGACGAACATCACATATGTTTGCAAATTGTATGTAAACAGTAAACTTTCGGTGTCAGGCACCTTTTACGATGAAATTTCCTTATACATCCCGATTTGTGATACAATTTTGCTAGTCGAGGCGGTTTAAGTATATATGTAAAGGAAGAATCTAATGAGTAGAACATTACCTGTTCAAAAGAACGAGTACATAGATGTCATGTTTGAGGATTTAACCCATGACGGGGCAGGCGTTGCTAAAGTAGAAGGCTATCCGATATTTGTCCCGAATGGACTGCCTGGTGAAAAGGCGAAGATTAAAGTGATTAAAGTCAATAAAGGTTACGGCTTTGGACGGCTCATAGAAACTTATGAACAAAGTCCGGATCGAGTAGAGATTCCGAAAAGTGAGCTGCATAAATATGGCGGCTGTCAGCTTGAACATATCAGCTATGAAGGCCAATTGAAGTATAAGGAAAATCAGGTACGGCAGGTTCTAACTCGTATCGGGAAGTTAGAGGGTGTGAAGGTTCATCCAATTCTAGGTATGGATCATCCTTGGCATTACCGAAACAAAGCACAGGTTCCTGTTGGTGAAAAGGATGGAAAGCTAATTGCTGGCTTTTTCAAGCCAAGAAGTCATGAAATCGTTGACACAAATAAAAGTCTGATTCAGCTGCCGGAAATAAATGAGGCCGTGCAGGCGGTGAAGGAAATATGTAATGAACTTAAAGTTCCTGCATATCATGAAGAGACACATCGGGGGGTGCTGCGTCATATTATGGCACGCTACGGTAAGCAAACCGGGGAGCTAATGGTTGTCTTAGTAACGAAAACAGTGGATATTCCGCAGAAAAATAAGCTGGTGGAGGAAATTGTTGCCCGTCTGCCAAAAGTGAAATCAATTGTTCACAATGTGAATTCCAAGCGTACGAATGTCATTCTGGGTGAGAAGACAAGGGTGCTTTGGGGATCGGAGGTCATCTATGACTATATAGGTGATGTGAAGTTTGCCATCTCCGCCTTATCTTTTTACCAAGTGAATCCTGACCAGACAAAGGTGCTTTATAATAAAGCTCTCGAATATGCGGAGTTAAGTGGAGAAGAAACGGTCATTGATGCGTATTGCGGAATCGGTACCATTTCGTTGTTTTTAGCTCAAAAGGCTAAAAAAGTCTTTGGTGTGGAGGTCGTTCCCGAGGCCATTGAAGACGCAAAGCGGAATGCTACGCTAAATGGTATCTCGAATGCAGAATTTGCAGCTGGAGAAGCAGAAGTTGTGATACCGAAATGGTATGAAGAAGGAAATGTTGCAGATGTTCTTGTCGTCGACCCACCGCGCAAAGGCTGTGATGAAGCACTGTTGCAAACCATTATTGAAATGAAGCCGAAAAAAGTTGTGTATGTTTCCTGTAATCCAGCAACCCTTGCACGTGATTTGAGGATTCTGGAGGATGGTGGTTATAAGACCTTAGAGGTTCAGCCGGTGGATATGTTCCCGCAGACGACACATGTCGAGTGTGTTGTCTTGATGTCTAAAAAATAAAGTCCGGTAAGCCTTCAAATTACTGGGTTTCATAAAATTAAAGTAAATCTGTCCAATCAACCTAAGCCCTTGATATGAGTTCATGGGAACATATCGAGGGTGCTTTTTGGGTTAAATTAGGGTCTTAAATTAGGTAGGGTTGAGTTGACAGAATAGATAATTTAGTAGGGTTTAGGAGATAGAATGGATGTAACATTCTTTACACCTGACAATATAGGATTCAGAATAAGTATATGATTTAAATTATTATTAGTGAAGTTAAGCCTCCGGCGAGTCTTGCGATTTTTTAAAGGTAGCTTATCGAGCGAGCTCAGGTAATCCGGACGCAAATTCGACGGGCGAATTTGATATGGAATGTTTGACTTTCGAATATATATATATATATGTTAGTAAATGAGTAATTACTTACTAAAGGAGGAGGCAAAATGCGCCCAATTAAATACAGTGATGAACAAATCTTTTTAGGATTATATACCGCAATTGCTAAGCATGGTTATTCAAAATTGTCATTAGAAAAAATCGCAAAAGAAGCCAATGTCTCAACAGCAATTTTGTCAAAGCGGTTTGGTTCAAAAAAAGGCTTAATACTTAGTTTTTTTCGGTATGCACTAGAAAAAACAAGAGTAGTTGTTGAAAAGAATCAGTTAAAAGAGCCCAATATAAATACGTTACGAAATTTTTTGACATATTGGTCTGCTGAAAATGGCGATGCTACTTCCTTAATAAGTATGCTAGCTATTTATTTAGAAGGTGTACAGGATCAAGAATTGCATGCTATTTCGCAGGAAAGAAATTTACTAATTGATAACGAGGTACAAAGGATACTTCAAGCTAGTATGGCCAAAGGGGAGATTGCGAAAATGAATGTGAAAGATACATCCTATTTATTGCAAGCCTCCGTTCTAGGAATAGTGATGCTCTGGCTTCACAAACAAGATCAATCGTTAAAGAAACTTACTGAACTCTGTATTGATCAGATTATTGGGATAAATTATAGAGATGAAGGAGCCGAAGAAGATGCAAGGTAATTCAAAAATAAATACGATACGCTTAAATATAAATAATTTCAACGTTTAATGTTATATAGCTGGTGATACAGGCCCGCCTGTTATTCTTTTACATGGGGCAGGCGTAGATTCCGCCCGTATTTCTTGGGGTGAAATAATAGAGCCTTTATCTGAAACAAATCGTGTATTTGCCCCGGACTTACCTGGGTATGGAAAGAGTGACAAACCTGATATAGAATATTCCCTTTCATTTTATATGGGATTTTTGAAACAATTCATGCATACCCTGAATTTTGATTGAGCTAGTTTGATTGGTTTGTCGCTTGGCGGAGGAATATCTCTCAAGTTTGCGTTGGAATATCCAACACGAGTAGAAAAATTAATATTAGTAGACGCGTGGGGAATTTTTAACAAACTGCCATACCACCGTCTATCCTATTGGTATACCAAAACCTTCTTCAATGAACTATCTTATAAATTATCTAGTAAAAGCAGGACGTTTGTGAAATGGACATTGTTAAATAGCTTGTTTGGAGATCCGAACCAGTTATCAGAAGAACTTGTGGATGAAGTACAGGAGGTTCTAAAGGCTCCCGATGCGGGTAAAGCATTTATTTCATTTCAGAGAAGTGAAATTACAAAGACAGGTCTTCGTACGAATTTAGCGGGCAGATTTTCTGAAATAAAAAATTCTACATTAATAGTACATGGTACAGATGATTCAAGTGTCCCAGTTAAATATGCGAAACAAGCACATGATGGTATACAAGGATCTGAAATTTATTTGATGGAAGGATGCAAACATTGGCCTCAAAAAGAGAGACCAGATGAATTTTCCAAGGTTATAAAAAGCTTTTTATCGAAAGATTATTCTTGATTCTTTTAAGGCATCATCTGACTATGGCAATGCGTTTTATTAAACACGATAATTGGAGGTAATATTTAATGGAATTAAATATTGTACTTGTACACAGCCCTATAGTCGGACCCAGCACCTGGGCTCCGGTCTCACGCGAACTACGAGGGCGAGAAATCAGAACTATTGTGCCAACCCTGCCTAGCATCATAGATATGAGCACTCCAATCTGGGCACAACACGCTCAAGCAGTTGCACGGAGGTTAGAGTCCATTCCAAACTATCAACCAATTGTACTAGTTGGACATAGTGGAGCTGGTCCGTTACTGCCTGCGATTGGTGCGTCCAGTCCTCATCCTGTCGCAGCTTATGTTTTTGTAGATGCCAGTCTGCCGCACGGTGGGAGGAGTCAGCTTGAAGAGATTGAAGCAAACTCGCCTGTGTTACTATCCTCACTGAGTAGTTACTTAAAAGCAGGGGGACTTTACCCGGAATGGACCGATAAGGACTTGTCTGAAATCGTTCCAGAAGGAGTTCGTCAAGGAGTGCTCGCAGATATACGACCAATGGGTCTTCCCTATTTTGAGGAAACTATGCCTTACTATCCTAATTGGCCTGAGATTCCTTGTGGATACATCAAATTTAGTCAAGCATATACAGTACCCGCTGAAAAAGCTCGGAAATATGGTTGGGAATATGATGAATTTGATGCTGGGCACTTTCATATGCTAGTAGACCCAGAAGCCGTTACCGATTCATTGATTAACCTTATTGGATTGCTATGCCCGCAATAGCTATAAGGGAGCTGTCTAAAGATTCACTAAATCAAATGGGGGCGCCAAAGGAGCGGATATCTAATGAAAGGACCAGATAAGTAAAACCTTTATCCGATGTTGGTAACACGAAATGAGTGTTTAAACCATGTCCTTGCCCAAAAAGATGGATAAAAAACGGTTAATGAACTTCGTTCCATCTTGACGAAGATGAATATTAAGCAAAGCAAATTAAAAATTAATTTGGATAACCAAACGATTGAAGTCGAGGATGACTATTCAATTGACCAGCATTGTACCAGATCAGTGTTTTTTGTTCAATTGCGGTTTGTGCTGCAAATCTCGTAATGGTGCAGTCATTTTTAATTGAATATGACCGAAAAGGAGGAATACGGGGGATGGAACAATCCTCAATAAGCATAGAACCTATGCTACCCAGCGATAACATTGATGAAAGCGTCGCTTTTTATAGGGCGCTTGGCTTTGAAATTATCAGGGACGAAACGTTTCCATACCGATTCGCGGAATTTCGGGATGGGGAGCTTTGGATTATGACATCGAACTATGCCCAATTCGGGGGCAAAAAAGCGTTCGGTGCCCTTATCGTTAAAGTGGCGGAATTGGGAAAACTCCATGATCGTTTTGCGGAAAATCTCATGAACAACCTTGGGACTGTACCGCTTAGCGGTTTCCCCCGTCTTACGCGCCGCTCGCGGGATGGAAGTCAGTTTCGTGTATTTGACCCGTTCGGCAACATGCTCGTTTACATGGACAAACACTACGAGCCGCCCCTTTATCTTGAAGCCCAAGATCGTACGGAAGAAATACTTAACCAAGCATGGTTCCTGCGCGATATTTACGCCAATGACCGTGCAGCAGCCCAAACACTCGACCGGGCCTTGGAAAAAACGAAGGACGAAACCGGCATAGGGCGTGCCAGATTGCTGGCAGCTCGTGCAGAGATAGCTGTTGCCATGGGTGAATTGGATCTTGCTCTCAAGTTGGAGGATATGGTCTCCGGAATTAATCTGCTGGACTCAGAGCTCCGAAGATTTGAAGAAGAATTGGGGATATCTCGCCACCTTCGAAACTGGGCTGGCATCAAACTAAGTGAATAGCAAGGAAAGGCCCCTGCGGTGAGTACAGAATCGCAGATGCGGTCGTCGCCTCCGATAATGCAATAAAAGTTTATTTGTGAATTAGTGTTGTTGCCTCAATACTGCTTCGGTGATGAGCTTATCGAATCGGCAAATTTATCTGTTGTTGGTCTTATGTTTGTTTGTGGGAAAGCCATCAACCTAAAACAGGACCAATAGGGAGTGGCAAACCAAATCATCTGACAATACATACTACAATGGATACCCATTTTATCTTGTTTTGTTCTTGGGGTAGTACATTTACCCCTTGCCATTGCAAGATACAAAAAATACAAAAGATCCATGAAGGACAAAGATATCGAGCGAGCTCGATAAAAATCCTGACGCAAATTCGACGGGCGAATTTGATATGAAATGTTTGACTTTCGAATTTTTATATATATGTTAGTAAATAAATAATTACTTATTAAGGGAGTAGGCAAAATCTTTTTAGGATTATATACCGCAATTGCTAAGCATGGTTATTCAAAATTGTCATTAGAAAAAATCGCAGAAGAAGCCAATCAAACAGGAGGAATTGAAAAAAATTCAAGGAGGGACCAGTATGAGTAGAACTTATGCCAATGTAATATTGCAATCGGAAACACCTGCGATTAATGGATACATCGCACCAGGGTTCGAACGTGTGCGTGAAGTATTCGAGGAGAACTTCCGTCTTCGTAAAGAAGTCGGTGCTTCGTTCGCGGTCTATCGACGTGGTGAGAAACTAGTGGACCTGTGGGGGGGCTTTCGCGACAAGTCGCGCCGACTACCGTGGAAGGAGAACACGCCGGCGCTAGTATCCTCGACAACGAAGGGCATTATGGCATGTGCATTGGCGATTGCTAATTCGAGAGGTTGGCTTGACTACGATGAGAAAGTCTCCACGTATTGGCCGGAATTTGCACAGAACGGCAAGAGTGGCGTCACAGTCCGGCAGCTTCTTGCGCATCAGGCTGGTTTGATAACGCTTGACGGCGGTATCAGGACATCAGATCTTGCGGATTTAGAAACGCTCGCGGTGCGACTCGCCCGCCAAAAGCCTTTTTGGAAGCCCGGCGACTACCAGGGGTATCATACGTTCACGTTCGGACTGTACTCAAACGAACTGTTGCGCCGCGTTGATCCTGGGAGACGTTCAATCGGCCGCTTCCTGGAAGAAGAGATGATTGGTCCGTTGGGCGGTGGGTTTTACATCGGCCTGCCAGACAATGTTGATCCCGTGCGCGACATCGCTCAGATTTCGCAGCCAGGCTTTTACGATACGATGCGGTATTTCCGACATATAACTGGTAATGAATGGAAAATGCTATTCAGTTATCTCATCCCGTTTACATATGCAGGTCGTGTAGCGTGGTCGCACAAAGTCCGCTCCTTCAGTGATATGATGGATCCAGCGTTCCTACAGGTCGAGATGCCCGCGGGCAATGGTGTTGGTACGGCGAGGGCTGTCGCCCAAATTTACGATTGCATGGCAACTGCCGGTGGTGAAGGCTTTATAGCGCCGGAAACACTTGAACTTCTGAAGCAGCCACCCTGTCCGCCAGCCAAATCACGTTTTGATCGTCTGACCGGCTTGGAAAGTATGTTCTCACTAGGTTTTGTCAAACCTAATGGCGGCGTGCGCTTTGGTACGGACGACTCAGCCTTTGGCTCCTTTGGCGGGGGTGGATCCAATGGGTTCGCGGATCCTGTGCTTGGGATAGGTGTGAGTTATGTTCCTAATTATTTCCAAAATTACATTATCGGTGATCCGAGAGAGATCGCACTACGGAAGGCGCTCTATGCATGCTTTTGATAAAGTTTGATGGGATTACGATCGTGTTTGACCTCCTCAAGAATCACAACAAAAAAGCACATATACCGTCTACTTAAATCTCTCAGCGGAGTAAATAAAGCTATTTGTTAAAGAGAAACAAACAGCTTCATCAGATTAATCTAATAGTGCTTTTAGGGATTTCTTTTTCCAGACGAAATGGTGATAAATATTTTGAGCTAAGAAATTTACTAAGAAGGCAATTGGATAGGCTAGCCACACACCATTTATCCCTAGTTTAGTGAAATGTGTCAAAAGGTAAGCTACCGGTACTTCGATAATCCAAATACTTGCGATTGTAAAAAAAGTTGGCCATAAAACAGTTCCTGTTGCTCGCATAGTTGCTGAGATGGATTGAGTGTGACCCAAAATAACATAACTCCAAAATGAGATGAAAATGAGACTTTTCGCGATATCAATTGTACCCGTGTTATCTAAAAAGATTCTTAAAATAGGGTTTGGTAGCAAGTAAACTAGAAGTATTAGAAAACCTCCAAGTAGATAATTCAGTGTAATCCCTATTTTTGCTATTTGTTTAATATTAATAATATTCCCCGATCCAACAGCTTGAGCAACAAAAACTGAAATGGCGATTGAAATGCTCATTGCAGGTATTTGAACATAACTAGCAATTTGATTAACGATTCCGTATGCTGCGGTTGCATTTGAACCATAATCATTGACAAAAGTAATAACGGCAATCTCTGACAGGGAAATGGCAACCATACTAATACTTGAAGGAATGGCTAATTTCAGTAAGGCTTTCAATACCGAACCTTTTAAGTGAAAATGTTTGAATATACTGAGGTCTAATTTGAGTACATGATTTTTTTTATGCAAGTATGCTAAAAGAAGCACAAATGTTATGAAGCTAGATAATACTGCAGCATAAGCTGCACCGTTTAGTCCCAATTCAGGTATTCCAAACCAACCGAAAATTAGAATCGGAAGCAAAGCGATATTTAATAGAACACTAATGACTAAAAAATAAAATGGTGTTTTAGAATCTCCCACCCCTCTCATAAAGGTTGTATATACCATGTTTAAGAAGGTAATAGGTAATGTAACAAATAATATACGAGCATAAGCTGCACTTTCAAATAGGATATTCTCAGGTGTTCCCATCAACCTAAGAATACTTTCTGAAAAGAAACTTCCAATTAGGGCGATAGCGACAGAAATAATCATTGTAAAAGCAAGCGTGACTCCGACTACTTCCTTCATTTTTTTGATATTCCCTGCCCCATAAGATTGCCCAACAAGGATTGAACTTCCAGAACCAATTCCAATCGAAAAAGAGATAAGGAAAAAGAATAATGGAAAAAAGGCCGAAATGGCTGCCAGTGAATCCACTCCAAGTTTTTGCCCAACGATGACAATTCCAAATACTTGACCTAATGATTGCAATACATTTGCCAAAATTACAGGAATGAGAAAAGCAAACATGGATTTAGTTATTTGTAAAGTATGATTTTCATAATTTAATTGATTCATTTAAACACATCCAATCGAAGTTTAATCATTTTCAAACATCATGTTATTTAGTTTGCGTTACTCCAAACATAATAATATAATGTTTGTGTTCCGTCAATAAGACACATAATAACTTTTGACTCTTGCGTATCACATGAATGAGTATAAATTCGTACAGTTTCAAAATAATTGACTGGAACAATATCTAAAATTTTTGGAGGTTAAACAATGAAAAATCCAACTGCTTTAACAAATAAGTCGATTATTGTATCTGATAATTATGAACAGATTGATGGGAGAAATGCCTATCATACCGATGTGAAAATTCTTTCATTAGGGTTATCTCAAAAAGATGAACAAGGAAAGGAGGGTATTTCAGCAAAAGTATGGAGTCACTCTGGAGAAGAGTGGTTTAATAAGTCCGAGGAATTACCATTCCATCGTGTAATAGATCTTGCTATTTTGCTATGTAGAAGTAGTCTATATTTTCAGGATGCTTATCGTTTACCGAAATTATATGATCCTGATAATCCAAAAATTGATCGTATTGGACTTCAAGGAGATGCCATGAATGTATCGATTTGCACGGATAATCCGATGATTGATGATGATATTAAATTATTTTCTCAGGCCCTTAGTGCTGATGGGGAAATGATAGGAGAACGACTTAGAGTTTTATCTCGATTGTTAAAAGAAATGGGATACTAGAAAGGTCCGAAAAGGAGAAATGATATGAATAAAGCAGAAGGTGGGAATGCCTACATCCAAAAAGAATACTATTTATCACCTAAAAGGCCTCTAACGGATGTGGAAAAAGAACTAATTTGGAAAAAGCCAATTTCCCACAAGGTAAGCGAAGAAGAATTACGTATTTGTAAGGAAGTAAAACGCAATTGGGCGCGTGAGGAAATGAAAATCGCCAATATATTGTTAGAAGGTGATGCAGGATCTGGCAAGACACAACTTGCAAAGGCTTTATCAGCTGATTTTGGGCTACCGTATACGAAGGTGACCTGTTTTTCAGATATGGATAAGTCAGATATTATTGGTGCTATTTTACCAGTCATTTCAGATGAACATTTACATCGAATGGATGCTAGGGACCAAAAGGTATTAAAGGCTTTATATGAAAGCGATGGATTTCAAAGTGCCCAAACTATTTTAATGGAGGCACTTCAAATGACAGAAAATCAAGCGACGAGTCACCTTAAGGATCTGATGAAAAAGGTATCGAGCGATTTGAAGGAAGATGCAGTGGAGTATCGCTTTTATCCTTCAGAAATTGTAAGTGCCTATGAACATGGATATCTACTTGAAATTCAAGAACCGACTGTTATTCGGGATGCAGCAGTTTTGATGGCACTGAATTCTGCCTTAGAATTAGATGGGAGTATTAATTTACCAACCAAAGTCATTCATCGCCATCCAGATTTTATCGCTGTACTGACAACAAATCGCGATTATCATGGCTCAAAACCTCTTAATGAAGCGTTACGTGATCGAGTCCAGCATGTTGAAAAGATGGATTTACCTTCTAAAGAGGTAATGATTGAACGAGCAATAGCAAAAACGCTTTTTTCTAAACAAGAGGTGCTGAGCGTGTTGGCAGACTGTATTATCATACTCGATCAAACGGCACGTGCTAATGCCATTAAAGGGGTTGCAGGGATGCGATCTTATCTTTACTGGATTGATGCAGTAGCAGCAGGTATACCTGCAAAGAATGCCATGTATCATAAAGTGATTTATAAAATGACAACTGATGAAGAAGAAATTCGCCTATTAGAAGAGGCATTATGTGGTCATGGCATGCTTGAGCAGTTAGAGGAGGTAGAGACGGTCGTAAAAAAGCAGCAATAAATGGTGTTGAAATCAAAACAGAAGGAGAGATTGATGGGAAGACTGACGAACCACACATCCCTTCTGACAATGCCATTTCTTTAAAAAAGTCAGCAGATAGTGAACAACAGTCTACAGATGTTTCGGAAGAAGGCTCAATAAGGGAAAGCACTGATATGGGAGAGAACGCTCTGCCTTTCTATCATCCAGAAAGCGAGAAAAAAGCAGTGGATGCTCGCCGTGCTTTGCGTAAGCAATTAAATCAACAAGCGAGACAAGCAGTGTCAGACTCCATTCATCAGCATATCAAACAAATTGTGCATCGACCAGATTATACGAATGACCAGATTAGAGAGTACGAACAATTGAGGATAGAAGTGAAACCGATTGTACATGAAATTGCTCGAAAAACAGCACCATTATTGAAGCATGAGGAGTCCATAACCAATGCTAAGCGAAAATATTACGGTACAAAATTCCAAGCAGATACTGTAGCTTTTCGAGATTTTAGATATTTTGCTCGAAAGAATCCACCTACTGAAGCTCCTTCACTCGTAGTCGCACTACGTGTCGATGAATCGGCTTCTATGGCTGCATTTGGCAGGTTAGAGGCTGCGAAACTTGCAGTATTGGCTGTCTATGAATTTTGTCGGTTGCTAGACATTCCATTACTAATTTACGGAGATACAGCAGACGTTTCTAAGCTAGAGCAAATGTCAATTTATGCCTATACGGATTTTGAACAATCATCACCTGAAGATGCTTATCGTTTGATGAATATCCAAGCGAGGAGTAATAATCGTGACGGTATGGCACTTCGCGTACTTAGTGAACGATTAGTCGCATGTCCACAGCAAACAAAGCTAATTATTAGTATTAGCGATGGCCAACCAAAAGCAATGCCAGATTACACCGGAAACAAAGCAACAGCTGATATGCAAAATACGATAACTTATTATGAACGAAAAGGCATTACATTTTTAGCAGCTGCGATTGGACAAGATAAGGAGATTATTCAACATATTTATGGAGCTGAACGTTTTCTCGACATGACAAATTTACAACATTTTCCTGTACAATTAGTACGAATGATTGCACGCTATATTAGATAGAAAGGAACATTCTTATGGATCGAAATAAACGAAAACAATTACTCGAACAATATAAACAAGTTAAAACCTATATGGGTGTCTATAAAATTACGAATACAGTAAATGGAAAAGTCTATATTGGCAGTTGTCCCAATTTAAAAAATAAATGGCTAACATTGCGGGGACAGCTTGATATGAATCGCTTTGCGAATGCGGCATTACAGCAAGAGTGGAATGAGCTTGGAGCTGAAGCTTTTCACTATGAGGTACTCGAACAAAAGGAGTTAACAGAAGATACGGATCGTAAATGGGCACCGAAGCAATTAGAAAATGCATGGCTGGAGAAAATTCAACCCTACGATGATAATGGATATAACAAAAAACCTAAGTAATACAGATTGAATGGTATAGTTGATTGTGATTTTGCTGGAGGGCATAGAAGTTGAATGCCAAATAGATAAATAAGAAAAGGGCTTGGAAATAGCTCCAAGCCTCAATTGATTCCTCCACTAAGGTATTCCGTGAAGAAGAACATTATTATCTTACTAGTTTTACTGATTATAACTTTAAATCACTTTTGAATGAACTTTTTATCTGAAATTTTAAATTGTAAATCTGCTACATTCTTTATGAAATTCTTATCATGTTACACAAATATGATTGTTCCTTTATAGGCAGAGATAAATCGCTCTAACGCTTCAATTGCATGGATATCTAAAAAATTGGTCGGTTCATCGATTAGTAATGCTTCGTAATAATTTGTGAATAATTGGGCGAGTTTCATCCTTGTTTGCTTCCCCGCCGCTTAACTGATCCGAATCCTTTGGTACAGCTAATTTTCCAAGCAATGCTGGATCCGCCTCACTGGCAGAGGGAGCTTCAAGTTGCTCAACATAACCGCACTCGACAAACTGATGTGCGTTTCCTTTTGTTGGCTGAATTTCACCTAATAATAATTTTAAATAAAGTAGGGCTACAATCGTCGTGACAAATGTTAGTTTCAATAGGACTAGATGCATAACAATTGCATCATAGCCTTCTTTCATTTCTGTCATGAAGCTGCTAGAACCCTTTTCTTCTGTTCTTGGTACTTTTGGAATGTGAATAAATAGTAAAATACCACTTGCAGTAAGAGCCCCGAAAACATCTAACAACAATACCCATTCAAGTGACCTCACTGCTAGTAAAGACAGGCCCACTGCTGGTCCAGCAATATTTGAAATAGAGCTTACCGTCTGCTCCCATCCGGCAACCTTTGTAAGATGTTCTTCCGGTGCAAGTTGTGGGATAGAAGCTTGCATAGCTGGCATATGAAAGGCAGTTGTAAGTGAACGAACGACTAAAACGACTAAGACAAATACGATACTCGGTTCACTAAAATATATGGATGTAAAAAGCAATAAACTTCAAAGAGCAACTGTCATATCTGCCACAATCATTATCATTTTTCGTGAATAACGATCGGTAAATGTCCCTGCAAATGGGCCAACCAATGCTTGTGGCAAGAAACCGGCCAAACAGCTAGCGATAACACCAGTGGTGAGCCACCTGTTGTATCCGTTAACCACCAAATAATACTAAATTGAACGGCAGCACTACTCAGTAATGAAAAGAACTGACCTGTATATATTGCTAATAATTTTCGTTTCCAATGATGATTTTCCATTTTTATCGATACCTCCTAGAATTTGCGTATCGATTCTCACCGATACGAGATAAATAAACAAAACCTCGTATCAATAGAAAAGTAACATGCACATATAAAATTCCTCCATCGACGTTATTGAAATAAAAAAACTCACAGACAATCTGCCTGTGAGTTTAGAGTAAAGGGGAATAAGAATCTAGCCTTCTAGAGTAGGAAGTATAAGGTAGTTTATCACCCTATAAATCTACTTGCGAGTCGGAAATTAGACAAAATTAAAGAAAGGCTAAAGTTGCTGCCTTTCTTCAGAATACATAAATGTATTAAAATGAAGGTTTTAAAAAAGGACAGACTTATCCCGTTTACTCTGTTTATCCAAACAGAGTCTTTGACCATATTCAATTACTGGTTCAAAGTTGGGAAACGAAGTCTCATTGAAGCTGTCATTTTTTAATAATCCTCCTTAGTATTTAAAAGTACAGTGAAAGTTATAGAGTCCCTTTATGAAAAGGTCAATGTTTTGTGAGTGGGAGAATTGTAGAAACGGGCGTACTTTGGGTAACTAACGTTTATAATAACAAGAATTGAATATCCTAATTAATTGGAGGTTGTTACTCATGAATATCATAAAAAGATTCTTTACTAGTAGTACGACAACAGCCAACAAGAAGATTGTTGTCGTGTATGTTATATTTCGTGCAATTGCAGTTTTTATGCTTATCAATCAGATACCTATGCAAAGATGGGGGGATGCTTTTCTTCTTGTTCTGACGCTTGCTTTATTTGCTATCCCTCAAATTGTGGAACGAGTGTTTAAAATTGAAATTCCCAACATGTTGGAACTGATTATCATCTCGTTTATTTTTAGTTCGACTATTCTGGGAGAACTGAGCGATTTTTACGGTTATTTCAAAATTTGGGATACAGCACTTCATACACTCAATGGCTTTTTAGCAGCTGGTGTCGGTTTCTCACTTGTCTATCTGTTAAATAAGAATGCTGAGGGTATAAATTTGAGTCCATTATTTCTTGCTATCGTCACTTTCAGTTTTTCGATGACCGTTGGTGTTATGTGGGAATTTCTTGAATACTACGCAGACCGCTGGATGAATCTCGATATGCAGAAAGACCGAATTGTTCAGCAAATAAACAGTGTAAGTATTGGTGATGAGAATAATATCGTTTATCATATTGAGGATATTCAACGCACAGTTATTGAAAGTGAAAACGATTCGGGAGATATGATTGAAACCGTTATTGATGACGGGTATCTTGATATTGGTATTATTGATACAATGAAGGATTTATTTGTAAACCTGCTTGGTGCTATTGTCTTCAGTGTGCTCGGCTATCTATACGCATACCATGACCAGAAAAAATACAAATTTGTTCGAAATTTTATACCTAAAAAAAGTCAGTAAAGAGAAGCAGCCTTTAATGACATAATTTGAATTTTTTCACCATAAGACGCTAATCTAGAAGATGGAGAATATTGGTTACCGCCTGCACTCGTGAATATGGCCTACAAGCAGAGTTACACTCACTTCCTCAACAGGAATTCAAAAATATCGGTGTTGAAATTCTTAGTTCAAGTGAGATAAGAGCCTCTATGAAACAGCGGATGGAACGTGTGAAAGAAAAATATCAGGTTAACCCCAATTTATGGAACCGCTGGCAAGCATGGTTAGCAGATGAAACCTATTGGCCTTCTCAAGTTGGGGTAAAGTATGGAGATGTGCACCCAGGTCATATCCTTATTGATACAAACAATCGTGTCATGGGCTTAATTGATTGGACAGAGGTGGGGATCGGTGATGTGTCTGTAGATTTCTTGTCGCACCAACTACTTTTTGGGAAAGCGGGACTGAATAAGTTAATTGATGCCTATGACAATGCTGGCGGTAACACCTGGCCAAGAATGGCTGAAAATATCTGTGAGGGCTGGTACGATTAATCTTGTCTATATCTCCAGCCTTAGCACTCACCATCAGGATTGGAACCTGACTATGTTGCCGAGCCTTTTTGCAGAACTCCAATCCATCCATTCTTGGCATCATAATATCTAAGATGATGAGATCGACGGGTTGGGGTTGGTCTTCAAGAATTTCAAAGCCTTCTATCCCATCTGTTGCTTTTATTATGTTATAGCCTTCATTTTCTAAATAAATCTGCATTAATTCAGCAATTTCCTGATCATCTCTACGATTCGTTTATTTATCCAAAAAATGAATCCTATAAGCACACCAATAAATAGAGGTAATAAAACATACCAAGATTCAGTCGTAAACATAATTGAAATTTCGTCCATAAAAAATCCTCCTAAATGATCTTTAAACACAAGATAAGTGTAGATGGAAATTCAAAGATTTATTAAAGAAGGATTAAAAGATATATAAATTTTATTTACCTCTTCTTACTAAGGAAGAAATGCAGTGACCAACACTTTATACACGTGGAACGGCTCTTTTCTGTATTGAAAACAAGAAACACGATATCGGATAAATCTAATAATCCTTCGACAAAGTTCAACAAAAAACGGGTCGTGACAGGCACTATTAGGGGTAATCCCTCATTTTTATTTTAAGTAAGATATATTGATTTTGTTTATATGAAAAAAATGTTATCTTTTTTTGTGCAAAGGTTATTATGTGCACTATTAAACTGAATAACTGTACGTATATTTTGATGAGATAGTAAGGAGGCTACAGACTGATTGAGTATTTATAATTCATTAATCGTAATGATTACGATTAACAATAACGTGGTTCTAGTAAAGAACGAAATAATGTAATTTACCTTCATTCAGCAGAAGTCCTCCACATTTACAAGTGGGGGATGAATGCAAATGGTTCTTCGATTCAATGGGGGTTAAAACCCGGTTGAATGAAGTTAAGCCTCCGGCGGATGTCACGGATTTTATTAAAGATAGTTTATCGAGCGAGTTCGATAAAAATCCGAACGCAAATTCGACGGGCGAATTTGATTAATGTTCCATGAAATAACTTTACTAAAAGTTATGAATAAATAATTCTATTTAAAATATTTAGCTTGGAGGATAATGAAAATGAAAAAAATATTTGGGGCATTTTTATTCTTCTTTTTAACCACACTATTAACTTCCTGCTCAGAAGGCCTTAGTGATTCTAATGAGACATCAGGAGGGGAAACAGATAAAAAGCCAATGATTGCAGTTTCCATTGTACCGCAAAAAACTTGGGTGGAAGCAGTGGTAGGTGATTTTGCTAAGGTAGTGGTGATGATCCCGCCTGGAAAAAATCCAGCAAACTATGCACCGTCACCTAAAGAGTTACAACAATTTAGTGATGCAGATGTTTATTTTGGCATAGGTGTTCCAACTGAAAAGGTAAATGTTTTATCAAAGGCAAAAGACATTAATCCTAAAATGACCATTGTTCACCTTGAAAAAAGTGTAGCAGAAAAATATCCAGAAAGGCAGTTTGAATCTGGAATGAGAGATCAACATATATGGTTGTCACCAAAAAGGGCAGAGGTTATCGTTCAGGAAATAGCGGATGAACTTTCAGAAAAATACCCGAATCAGAAAGATCAATTCCAAAATAATGCTGCTGACTACATCGAACAAATTTCTAATGCTGATAAAGAAATTAGGACAATCTTATCGAAGTTAGATTCAAAGAAATTCATCGTGTATCATCCAGCATTTGGATACTTTGCTGAAGATTATGGCCTAGAGATGATAGCTATTGAAGAGAATGGAAAAGAAGCAACCCCTCAAAGAAGAAAGGAGATTGTTAATATAGCCAAAAAAGAGGGGATCCGTGTTATTTTTTATCAAGCTGAGATAGATAGCTCTCAGTCAAAAGCTACTGCTGAAGAGATAAATGGTAGAACTGTTCAGATAGTACCGCTAGCACCGGATTATGTAGAAAATTTAAAGCTAATGGCACAGACATTTAAAGAAGCACAGGAGCTGTGATAGGAAATGGAAACAGTGATCGAAATAAGTGATTTAACCGTTTATTACGATGATGTTCTTGCTCTTGATAATATATCTTTAACGGTTAATAAAGGAGATTTTTTAACCATAATAGGCCCCAATGGTGGCGGAAAAAGTACTCTCTTGAAAGTTATCCTTGGGATTATAGAGCCCACTTCCGGGAGAATCAATATTAAAGGAACTACAGGTAGCAAGGAAGATGGGGTGATTGGTTATATCCCTCAGTTTTCTCAATTTGATCGTAGCTTTCCTATCAGTGTAGTAGAAGTCGTTCTAATGGGTCGTTTAACAAAAAAAAGTGGTTTTTTTCACAAGTTTAGTCAAGAAGATTTGAACGTTGCAAACAATATCCTTCTCAAGCTTGATTTATTTGATTTAAAAAACCGCCAGATTGGTCAGTTATCCGGTGGACAGCTTCAACGTGTCATGCTGGCAAGGGCGCTGGCTGGTAATCCTGAAATTCTAATACTCGATGAACCAACAGCCAGTGTGGATTCGGAATCAAAAACGATGATTTATGAATTATTGAAGGAATTAAATAATGAAAAAACAATAGTCCTTGTTACACATGACACGAATGTTATTGCCTCATATTCAGAGTCAATAGCGTGCTTAAATAAGCAGCTTCATTATCATGGAAAACCAAATATGACATCTAAAGTTCTAGAAAAAATGTATGGATGTCCTGTTGAACTTATTGCACACGGTATTCCTCATCGAGTGTTAGCACACCATCTGGAGGGAGAAAAATGATTCACGATTTATTGGAATATGAATTTCTACAACACGCGGTATGGAGTGCAATCTTAATAAGCATTGTTAGTGGAATTATTGGGACCATCATCATGGAGAAAAAAATGGTCATGATGTCTGGTGGGATCGCACACACTGCATTTGGCGGTATTGGACTTGGCTATTTTTTAGGTATTACTCCAATGCTTGGTGCACTTTTATTTGCTGTGGCTGCTTCATTTGGAATTGCAACCATTCAGCGCAGACAACAAACGAACGCTGATATACTTATAGCACTTTTTTGGTCTATCGGAATGGCTGCAGGAATTATATTTATTGCGTTTACGCCTGGGTATCCACCAGATATGTCAACATATTTATTCGGTGATATTTTAACAGTAAGCAAAAGTGATTTATGGATGATGCTAGCATTAGATGCGATTGTCGTATTCTTTATTTCAGCCTTATTTAATTTGTATAAAGCATATTTATTTGATGATACGTTTGCGAGGGTACAAGGGGTAAAAACACAGTGGCTTGAATATTTACTTTTCTTCTTAATTGCCTTAACGGTAGTTATTCTTATTCGTGTCGTCGGATTTATTCTTGTTATTGCTCTACTATCAGCACCTACTGCAATTTCAAAGTATTTTACCAATAACTTAAAAACAATGATGATACTTACATCGAGTATCAGTCTTTTCTTCTCACTAACAGGACTTTGGATTTCCTATAAGTTAAACGTTCCTTCAGGGGCATCGATAATTCTTCTTTCCGGGATAAGCTATCTTTTACTAACAGCGTGGAAAGGGTATCGAAAAAAGGTAATTATTCATCACTAATCCAATGATTTTTAACTTCATACAGCAAATGCTTTTTGTACCAAACGGGTCGTGACAGGCACTCTTAAGTGAGCAAAACTTCAAATGGCTTTATGTTATATGGTATGTTAAGAATAAATTCGTGAGGAGGTTTGAAATGAAACCAAGAATTTCTGTAATAACAATAGGTGTAGATGACCTGGAGAGGTCTTTGAAATTTTACCAGGAGGGACTCGGTCTACCGACAGAAGGAATCGTAGGACAAGAATTTGAGCATGGCGCTGTTGCGTTTTTTGATTTACATTCTGGATTGAAACTAGCCATTTGGAAGCGGAAAGATATCGCACATGACACAAGTCTAAACCAAACGCCGATGAGTCCAACTGAATTTACGATTGGTCATAATGTTGAGAGTAAAGAAGAGGTTGATAAGGTATTGGATCAAGCAAGGGAAGCTGGTGCGGTAATTACCGTTCCAGCACATGATACCTTTTGGGGTGGATATTCTGGATATTTCCAAGACCCAGACGGACATTTATGGGAAGTCGTCTGGAATCCAGCTTGGGATTTTTCAGAATAAGGTACTATACAACTTTAGTTTAGAAAACAGTTTTAAAAGGCAGCACTTTATGACGTTATTTAGAAAACCGACTGTAAAAAGTACAGTCGGTTTTTTGTGTGAAGTGATAAAGTCAATCAATATAAAGGTCAGCCAAACCTGAATGGTTTCTTTTTTTTAATAGTCATCCTCAGTGAGATAAATCCTCATGTAAATTGAATTATTTTTTTCAAAATAGAACTCTTCCTACATTAATTATAGCATTTGAAACATAGTAAATATAGACTGCATATTCCTGTTTACTACTGATAAAATCAATAAAACATGAATGGATAGGAGAGTGTCGAATGAGTTCATTGGTATTGAACTTTCAGGAAATAGAGAAACCACAATTTTTGCTTGTTGGCGGAAAAGGGTCTAATTTAGGGGAATTATCAAAAATACAAGGTGTACAAGTACCAGAAGGATTTTGTATTACAACAGTGGGATTTCGAAAAGCCCTTGAACAAAACGATATGTATCAAGAATTATTGGAGCAACTAACCGAGCTCAAAATAGAAAATCGAGATCAAATTGGTGAAGTCAGCAAAAAGATTCGACAAATGATTATGGAAGTAGAAATTCCTTCCGATGTCGTGAATGCCGTTGCTGATTTCCTTTCCAAGTATGGAGAAGAGCAGGCTTATGCCGTTCGTTCTAGTGCAACTGCTGAGGATTTGCCCTATGCTTCTTTTGCTGGTCAACAAGACACCTATTTAAATATTATTGGCGTCGATTCTATCTTGCAGCATATTAGTAAATGCTGGGCTTCTTTATTTACGGATCGAGCGGTCATCTACCGTATGCAAAATGGATTTGACCACGCTCAAGTCTATTTATCAGTTATCATTCAAAGGATGGTTTTCCCACAGGCTTCCGGGATTCTATTTACCGCTGACCCGATTACCTCAAACCGAAAGCTCCTATCAATTGATGCTAGTTTTGGGCTTGGAGAAGCACTGGTTTCTGGCTTGGTTTCTGCCGATTGTTATAAAGTACAGGAAGATCAAATCGTTGATAAAATGATAGCAACCAAGAAATTGGCAATCTATGGATTAAAGGAGGGTGGGACAGAGGCACGACAGATTGATCCGAATCGGCAAAAGACCCAAACTCTTACAGACGGGCAGATTTTA
Organism: Bacillus tuaregi; assembly: GCF_900104575.1. Taxonomy (NCBI): domain Bacteria; kingdom Bacillati; phylum Bacillota; class Bacilli; order Caryophanales; family Bacillaceae; genus Bacillus; species Bacillus tuaregi. The sequence goes on along the minus strand of NZ_LT629731.1, from coordinate 3,847,417 downwards.
CAATTAGCACGTATAGGAAGAAAAATCGAATCCCATTTTGGTCAGCCGCAGGATATCGAATGGTGTTTGGTTGATGATACCTTTTATATTGTCCAAAGTCGTCCTATTACGACTTTATACCCGATTCCGGAAGCTAACGATGAAGAAAATCATGTTTATGTATCTGTTGGTCATCAACAAATGATGACAGATCCTATGAAACCATTAGGATTGTCTATTTTTCTGTTAACAACTCCTGCACCTATGTGTAAAGCTGGCGGAAGATTGTTTGTTGATGTAACACCTATGTTGGCTTCATCTGAGAGTAGAGATAACATAATAGATGCCTTGGGGCAGTCCGATCCACTTATAAAAGACGCACTTATGACCATAGTAGAGCGAGGAGATTATATTAAATCGTTACCCAATTATAATGAGGGACCGAGTCCGGATAAAAGTAATGAGGGGATGTCGTCTACGGATATTCAAGTACAAATTGAACACACCCTCAAAGTTGTTTTTGAATCAATAAAGAGTAGTCAAGAGTCGATAGAAGAGTTAAAACAAAATATCCAAACGAAATCGGGCTCAGATTTAATTGATTTTATTAAAGATGATATCCCGCAATTAAAGAAGTATTTATTTGACCCTCGTATGGGTGTGATTATGGATGCTATGGCAGCTTCAACATGGATAAATCAAAAAATGAGCAAGTGGTTAGGTGAAAAAAACGTAGCAGATATCCTTTCTCAATCGGTACCAAATAATATAACTTCGGAAATGGGTCTAGAGCTTTTGGATGTCGCAGATGTAATTCGTCCTTATCCTGAAGTCATTGAGTATCTACAACATGTCAAAGATGATAACTTTTTGGACGACCTCGAAAAGCTTGATGGTGGACATAAAGCTCGGGAAGCCATCTTAACATATCTTAACAAATACGGTATGCGATGTGTTGGGGAAATTGATATGACTAAAACACGCTGGAGCGAAAAACCAAGTACACTTGTCCCAATCATTCTTAATAACATCAAAAACTTTGAGCCTGCTGCTAGCAAGCTGAAATTTGAGCAGGGACGCATGAAGGCTATGGAAAAAGAACAAGAGTTATTAGAACGATTGAAGCAATTACCAGATGGTGAACAAAAAGTGAAAGAAACAAAACAAAGGATCGATCTAATCCGCAATTTCAGTGGGTTTAGGGAATATCCCAAATATGGCATGATTAGTCGCTACTTTGTCTATAAACAGGCTTTACTGAAAGAAGCTGAAAAATTGGTACAAGAGGGAGTGATTCATGATAAAAAAGATATATACTATCTCACCATAGAAGAACTTAGCGAAGTCGTTCGTACAAAAAAACTGGATTACCAGATTGTTAGCAATCGAAAGAACGAATATAAATTATATGAAAAACTAACTCCGCCACGTGTGATGACGTCTGATGGAGAAATCATTATGGGTGAGTACAAGCGAGAAAATATCCCAGCCGATGCTATTATTGGTCTACCTGTTTCTTCTGGGGTTGTAGAAGGAAGAGCACGTGTCATTTTAGACATAGAAGATGCAGATTTAGAGTCTGGAGATATATTAGTGACCGCTTATACAGACCCTAGCTGGACACCGCTGTTTGTATCTATAAACGGCCTAGTGACAGAGGTTGGGGGACTGATGACCCATGGAGCCGTTATAGCTCGTGAATATGGCTTACCAGCGGTTGTCGGAGTGGAAAATGCCAATAAACGGATAAAAGATGGGCAACGAATTCGGGTGCATGGAACAGAAGGGTATATCGAAATATTGTAATCAATATAGTATAACTATTCAGGAAGATTTTGGTGCTAATGACAAACCAAATGAGATAAAAAAGGAAGTGCTACAGAGTTTCTACCTCTGCGGCACTTCCTTTTTTATCCAATATAAAACAAATATATATAAAAGAGTAACTGTTATCACAGCAGTATTTAACGAGGTGACGTATATTAAAAAAGCAGCAAAATATAATATGGGATGGAAATTAACATGTTAAGAATAAGTAATATAAAGCTTCGTGCTGATTTTGAACCAAGTAAGGAAAATGAACTTTTAGCTCAGAAAATCCAGAAAATCTTAAGGGTTAAACTCGACAAAATATTGTCTTTTCGTATTTCTAAGAAGTCAATTGACGCAAGGGAAAAACATAATGTACGGCTTGTTTATTCTGTTGATGTGGAAATGGAAAACGAGAAAGTGTATTTAGGAATAAAGGATGTTTCTTCCTACGAACCAATGGAATATACAATCAAGAAAACCCAAAAAACAACTCGTCCAGTCGTAGTCGGCAGTGGACCTGCTGGACTATTCAGTGCCTTGATATTAGCCGAACATGGATTAAACCCGATTATGATAGAGCAGGGAATGGACGTCGACCGAAGAAAAATGGCCGTTGAAAAATTTTGGAAAGATGGTGTGCTTGAACCGAATAGCAATGTCCAATTTGGTGAAGGTGGAGCAGGAACATTTTCAGATGGTAAATTAACAACAGGTATAAAAAATATTAGAATTCCGAAAGTGTTAAAGGAACTTGTAGAAGCCGGTGCTCCAGGAGAGATAGCATATTTGTCAAAGCCCCATATTGGCACGGACATTTTAATCGATGTAGTGAGAAATATTCGTAAGAAAATTGAATCACTAGGTGGGGAAGTACGATTTGAAACGAAAATGAAGGAACTGATAATCGAAAATGATAAAGTGAAAGGAGTGCTGTTAGATAGACAAGGAGTGTCAGATGCCATAGAGACCGATGCTGTCATATTAGCGATAGGGCATAGTGCTCGAGATACGTTTTATATGTTAAAGGATTTAGGTGTAGAGATGATACCGAAGCCCTTTGCTGTAGGAGTACGAATTGAACACCACCAAAAAGATATCGATTTACAGCAATTCGGCAGCTTTGCCAATCATCCATTACTTGGTGCATCTGAATACAAATTGAATGCACATCTTGCCAATGGTCGAGGTGTATACACGTTTTGTATGTGTCCTGGGGGTCATGTTGTGGCTGCCGCATCAGAAAAAAATTCAGTCGTAACAAATGGTATGAGCTATAGCGCAAGAAGTGGTGAAAATGCTAATAGTGCCTTGCTTGTTTCTATCACACCAAAGGATTTTAATGGAGAGGTTTTGGCAGCTATCGAGTTTCAAAGAAAGCTTGAGAGAAAGGCATTTGAACTTGGTGGCAGCAATTATTTTGCACCGGTACAATTGGTCGGGGATTTCCTGGAAAACAAAGGTAGTAAACAGCTTGGTGATATTATCCCAACCTATAACCCAGGTGTTACACCAACAGATTTAAGAGAATGTCTTGATGATTTTATCGTCGATAGTTTAAAAGAGGGTTTAAGGGCAATGGATAAAAAACTTGCAGGCTTTATCAGACATGATGCCGTTTTATCAGCGGTAGAAAGTCGAAGCTCATCACCAGTGACCATTAAACGAAATCCGCGGACCTTTGAGTCAAACATCAAAGGGTTATATCCTTGTGGAGAAGGTGCAGGATATGCCGGAGGAATCACGTCTAGTGCTGTTGACGGCATAAAATGTGCAGAAGCGATAATGGCGATTGAAGATAAGTAATAATCACATAGTTAGATATTCTGAAATAGCAATAAAATCATGTAGAGCTCACCTTATATCAGGCAACTATTCCATTGGGGGTTGCCTTTAAAACTATCAGAAGATTTATTTTAGAATTTCTAATTCAGATGGGAATTGCCTACCATTTACTAAATAAAGTTTTATTAGTATAATAACATTGTAATTCATAGAAATAATTTATATTATTTCGCTTAATCTTATTTAAGAGCGGGGGACCCAATTTTTTCGTAGAATCTCTGCGTGGGGTGAATCCTATCTATTGGAGGGGCTTACTGTTTCCATAGTCCCAACCCGAAAGCTAACCTCGTAAGCGTTTAAAGGGAACAAGTGAATAAAGGATATAATCGTGCGAATTGACACAACCTGTGTCTTTTTTTGTTGGTCAATTTTCATTTATATCACATTCGAGGCATCCGCCGGAGGCTTAACTTCATTCCTTGGAAGTTAAATCACCTTTGTTTCCCTTGCCTAAGTATATATTTAACAACAAGAAGGTGGGGTAATGGATGAAAAAGTTTAAATTAAGTTTGGCTAATCAAATTTTTATTGGCCTTATTTTAGGTATAATTGTGGGTGGAATTTTCTACGGTAATGAAACGGCACAAAGTGTTTTACAACCAATGGGCGATCTATTTATCCGTTTAATTAAAATGATTGTTGTCCCAATTGTTTTATCAACGATTATCGTTGCCATTGCTGGTGTTGGTGATATCAAATCGGTTGGTAAGCTTGGCGGTAAATCATTGGCTTATTTTATTGGTATGACGATGGTTGCCATTGCGGTTGGCCTCGTTTCCGCTAATATCTTTCAGCCTGGCGCTGGACTAAATATGGACAGCCTACAGCAAAGTGATATCTCGGGTTATGTCCAAACATCGGAAGAGCAAGAAAGCAAGACAATCGCCGATACCCTTTTGCATATAGTACCAACAAACCCAATACAAGCGATGGTAGAAGGTGATATGTTAGCCATAATCTTCTTTGCGGTTGTGTTTGGTCTTGGAATTGCGGCAATTGGAGATACAGGAAAACCAGTACTACGGTTCTTTGAAGGTACGGCAAAAGCCATGTTCTATGTGACAAACCTTTTTATGAAGTATGCACCAATAGGTGTCTTTGCCTTACTGGGTGTAACGATTTCTAAGTATGGTTTCTCATCACTCATTCCTTTAGGAAAGCTGGCTATTACTGTTTATGGAACCATGATTTTCTTTGTGATCGTTGTGTTAGGTTTAATGGCGAAAATTGTTGGATTTAATATCTTTAAATTATTAAAGATGATTAAAGAAGAATTGATTTTAGCATTCTCAACCTCAAGTTCGGAAACCGTGCTACCGAGAATAATGGATAAAATGGAGCAAGCAGGAAGCCCGAAGCATATTGCTTCTTTCGTTATTCCAACAGGTTACTCCTTCAACTTAGATGGTTCTGTTTTATATCAAGCCATCGCATCGCTCTTTATTGCACAAATGTTTGGTATCGAACTAAGCATTGGGCAACAAATTACGTTAATGTTAGTTTTGATGGTGACATCTAAAGGAATGGCAGGAGTACCAGGTGTATCCTTTGTCGTGTTACTCGCTACATTTAGTACGATTGGATTACCTGCGGAGGGGCTAGCATTTATTGCTGGTATTGACCGTATTCTTGATATGGGACGTACCGCAGTTAACGTAGTAGGAAACTCGCTAGCAGCGATTGTTGTAGCGAAATGGGAAGGTCAATTCAATCCTCCTGTTGAAGAAGTAGAGGTAGTTAGAAAAGCTTCATAATATTTTTGGGAGTCATAAAATAGTAAAAGCACAGACCAAAGCTAATGGTTTGTGCTTTTATTTTTTCAATAGAATGAAAGTTTGGGATGAGCTTCTTTCAATGTTATATAAAAATGGGGTACACAAGTGATTTCACTGTGTACCCCTTCATCTTTCATTAAAACACCTTCGTCGTCCAATCCTCACAATTCCAAATATCGGTCGCAATTTCACGATAGAAATCAGGTTCGTGGGATACCATCAGGATACTTCCGCGATAGGCCTTTAAAGCACGCTTCAATTCTTCCTTTGCGTCCACATCTAAGTGATTGGTAGGCTCGTCTAGAATTAATAAGTTCGTTTCAGTGTTAATAATTTTACATAATCGAACCTTAGCCTTTTCGCCACCAGAAAGGACTTCGATTTTACTCTCAATATGCTTCGTCGTTAACCCGCACTTTGCAAGTGCAGCACGGACTTCGGCTTGATTCATGCTTGGGAACTCGTTCCAAATCTCTTCAATACAAGTATTGTAATTAGACTGTTTCACTTCCTGTTCGAAGTAACCGATGTATTGATAGTCACCGCGCTCCACTTTACCCGAAATGGGATTAATTAACCCTAGAATACTTTTTAATAGAGTAGACTTACCAATACCATTTGCACCGACGAATGCAATTTTTTGTCCGCGTTCCATTTTCAAATTCAGTGGGCGAGAAAGTGGTTCATTGTAACCAATAACCAGATCTTCTGTCTCGAAGATCCAACGGCTAGATGAACGAGCTTCTTTGAAATTAAACTCTGGTTTCGGCTTCTCTTTCCCTAATTCAATAATGTCCATTTTGTCGAGCTTCTTCTGACGAGACATCGCCATATTACGAGTCGCCACACTTGCCTTGTTACGAGCAACGAAATCCTTCAAATCAGCAATTTCCTGTTGTTGACGCTTGTAAGCAGATTCTAGCTGCTGCTTTTTCATTTCATATACCTTTAAGAAGCTATCATAGTCACCAGCATAGCGATTTAACTCTTGATTTTCCATGTGATAAATCAAGTTAACCACACTGTTCAAGAATGGAATATCATGTGAAATCAAGATAAATGCATTCTCGTATTCCTGTAAATAGCGCTTCAGCCATTCGATATGCTGTTCATCTAAATAGTTCGTAGGCTCGTCCAGTAATAGGATTTCAGGCTTTTCTAGCAAAAGCTTAGCAAGCAGAACCTTCGTACGCTGCCCACCGCTAAGGTCATCTACATCTCGATCGAGTCCCACATCGTCTAAGCCTAGACCACGAGCAACTTCTTCCACTTTTGCATTAATTTGATAAAAGTCATTACTATCTAACGTTTCTTGTAGCTCTCCAACTTCTTCAAGTAATGCGTCGATATCAGCGCCTTCATCACCCATTTTGGCATAAAGTTCATTGATTTCTGCTTCAGCATCGAAAAGGTATTGAAAAGCAGTACTCAAAGCTTCGCGCATCGTCGTACCTTTTTCAAGGACAGCATGCTGATCTAAATAACCAACACGAACCTTTCTTGACCACTGAACTTTCCCCTCGTCGGGCTGCAGCTTCCCCGTAACAATATTCATGAAGGTAGACTTACCCTCACCGTTTGCTCCAACTAGTCCAACGTGCTCTCCTTTTAAAAGTCGGAAGGACACATCATTAAAAATCGCACGATCACCGAAACCGTGACTTAAATTTTGTACGTTTAATACGCTCATTTTTTTAACCCCTTATCTAATGTCACATGTGGATATCTTACTAGATTTTGACTGCCTTTTCTACTTGAAGTTTTTTCTTGTGAAAAATATATAAAATGAATACTTCTACAGTTTAATAAAATGGATTGAATTATGGTATAACTGTTAAAGTAGTCGGGAAATCTTTAACTTCATTCAGCAAATGCTTTTTGTACCGAAAGCTTGCGACAGGTACAGAAGTTCTCCACTTCTACAAGTGGGGGATGAATGCAAATAGTACTTCGATCCAGTGGGGGTTTAAACCCCGGCTGAATGAAGTTAAGCCTCCGGCGGATGTCACGGATTTTTTAGGGGTAATTTATCGAGCGAGCTCGATAAAAATCCGGACCCAAATTCGACGGGCGAATTTGATACTTATTTTGAGGACCATATTTTGTCTTACATGTCCATAATGAGAGGATTTGAATATAAATGAAGGATAATTTTTGGCGTGATTTACCACGACCATTTTTTGTGCTTGCACCAATGGAAGACGTAACAGATGTTGTTTTTCGTCATGTAGTGAGTGCAGCCGGACGACCGGATGTATTTTTCACAGAGTTTACAAACTCTGATAGCTATTGTCATCCAGATGGAATAAAAAGTGTGCGTGGTCGTTTGATGTTTACAGAAGATGAGCAGCCGATTGTGGCACATATTTGGGGAGATAATCCCGATTATTTCCGTCAAATGAGTATAGGTATGGCAGAGCTAGGATTTAAAGGCATCGATATTAATATGGGCTGTCCTGTACCGAATGTAGCATCGAGAGGGAAAGGTAGCGGTCTTATTCTTCGACCAGACGTTGCAGCCGATTTAATTCAAGCAGCAAAAGCAGGAGGATTGCCTGTCAGCGTGAAAACAAGACTTGGCTATAAGGAGGTTCAGGAATGGGAGGAGTGGCTAACACATATCCTCAAACAGGATATTGCCAATCTTTCTATTCATTTACGTACAAGAGAGGAAATGAGCCAAGTAGATGCGCACTGGGAGTTAATCCCAGAAATTAAAAAATTACGTGACCGGATTGCACCAGATACACTACTAACAATCAATGGAGACATTCCTGACCGTCAAACGGGGCTTCAGCTTGCTGAACAATATGGTATTGATGGTGTGATGATTGGGCGAGGTATCTTTAAAAATCCTTTCGCTTTTGAAAAAGAGCCAAAAGAGCATAGTAGTAAAGAACATCTTGATCTTTTAAGACTACAGCTTGATCTTCAGGATCAATATGCGGAAGTACTGCCACGTTCAATGACTGGGCTTCATCGCTTTTTCAAAATTTATGTCAAAGGATTCCCTGGAGCTGCTGAACTAAGAAATCGATTGATGAACACGAAATCAACAGATGAAGTGCGTGCATTGCTGGATCACTTTGGACAAGAAGGAAGTTAATCAATAAAATATACATGTTTGTGGAGAAAAGAATATAAAAATCAGGCAACTAACCATTGTGGGGAGTTGCCTGATTTTTTAATTTTTTTAAATTATCCATTCAAAAAGTATTCAGACTTTGCTAAAATCATATTATGATAATGATAATCGTTTTCAATTAATGAGGAGTTTGCATAATATTTATAGGGGGATATGTAATGATAGAGGCAGAAATTTTTGATGTGACAATTATTGGTGGGGGGCCAGCAGGGCTATTCTCAACCTTTTATAGCGGTTTGCGTGAAATGAAAACAAAGGTTATTGAATATCAAAGCCAGTTAGGTGGAAAGGTACATGTCTATCCTGAAAAAATGATATGGGATGTTGGCGCGATGACACCTATTTTAGGAGAGAAATTAATCCAGCAGATGATTGGGCAGGCACTAACCTTTCAACCTACCGTCGTCTTAGGGGAAAAAGTTAATAAAATCGTAAAAAACAAAGACGGACTGTTTTTATTAGAGACAGAATCAGGACAGGTACATCTATCTAAAGCAGTGATTGTGACAATTGGTGGAGGGATTATTAATCCGCAGAAGCTTGAGGTTGATGGAGCTGAAACCTTTTATAGTTCAAATCTAAATTACACGATTAAATCATTAAAAAAATTCAAGGATAAGATTGTTGTAATTTCTGGTGGTGGTCATACAGCAGTTGATTGGGCTAATGAACTCGAGCCTATTGCTAAAAAAGTGTATCTTACCTATCGAAAGGATGCGTTAAATGGACACGAGGCCCAGGTATCTCAGCTATTAAATAGCTCTGTTGAGTGTTTCTTTCATACAGAAATTACGAAGCTGCTGCCCGATACTAAGGGTACATCAATTGATATGGTCGAGCTGACTAATAATCGTACAGGTGAAGTTACTTATATGACTGTAGATGAAGTGGTGGTGAACCATGGTTATGTCAGAGAAAAGGCACTCCTTGAAGAAAGTGATTTACAGATTGAAATGGTAGAGAATCACTATATTAAGGGAAATGCTTATTGCGAAACAAGTGTACCAGGCTTGTATGCGGCAGGTGATGTAATTGACTACGAGGGAAAAGTCCATTTAATTGCAGGCGCTTTCCAGGATGCGGTGAATGCCGTTAATAAGGCGAAGCGGTATATACAACCAGATGCAGAAGAAAAAGGAATGGTTTCTTCTCATAATGAGATTTTTCATAAACGGAATCGCCAGCTCATCGACAATCAAATGAAGGAAAATGTAGTTATAGGAAAATAGTTTTGATTATATCAAATCGATAAAGCAAGCAGCAAGGTGTCTTCCAGATGAAAGATAAAATAAGATTTCCAATTTTAACTTCATTCAGCAAATGCTTTTTGTACCGAAAGCTTGCGACAGGTACAGAAGTCCTCCCCTTCTACAAGAGAGGGAGGAATGCAAACTGTACTTCGATTCAGTGAGGGTTCAAACCCCGGCTGAATGAAGTTAAGCCTCCGGCGGATGTCACGGATTTTTTAAAAGGTAGTTTATCGAGCGAGCTCGATAAAAATCCGGACGCAAATTCGACGGGAGAATTTAATTAGTGAGTTTTTTCCAGCAGGTGAACATGAAGGCCTTATGGTGGATGATGCAAAAGAGATATACCATACCCTAAAGCCGTTCACCAACAGCATAGACTTTAATGAAGGTCGGGATGAAAATCATGCATCCACTGTTCCTCCTGTTATAAGTCGTGCATTCCGATTTTTATCCTTAAAATAAAGAAGGAAGAACTCAGTTTTTAGAGGGTCTCCCTTTTTATTTCTTAGACAGCCTTTACAATAAATTGTTGCAACCAGATTTCTTTGTCATATTTGGAAGGCTTATAATCTATCGATATTTTATCGGTATGCTTTAACATCAGATTGTCATAAATAAACGGAATTTCCTCGATAATTACGACATTTTCTCCTTCTTCCTGTTCTACAGGTGCGAGGGAATAACTTGCTGAGCCTCCAGCCCCACAGCCTACACCAGCTAAGTATACATAGATTCCCTTTTTGCTATTGTCTTTTTCTAATATTTTTTTAATTGTTTCTAAAGCCAGGCTACTCACAATGAATTCCATAATAGGTTTCCCTCCATATTTATTTTCTCTCTATTCATAACAGATAAATTAAATTTAGAAAATAGTAAAATACCAAATATTCCTATAATAAAGGTAACATGTTTTTTGAAGCCAATAAAATAAATAGGATTTTGACAACAAAAATAGGGGGAAACCCCTAAAAAGAGTGTTAGGCACCCAGGAATAATTTGCTTATTGCTAGGCAATAACCCCCTATGTTATTTGATAGTATTAACAAGAGGTATTATTACATAAATTTAACCGCAAAAACGATGGCGGTTTTACGCAATCACAGTTGCGGTATTAGAATAGATAATGAGGGAAAATTCTATATTAGAATACTAATCTTGATTACTTAAAAGGAGAATATCTCTTTTACAGAAGAAGTAATGTAAGGAATTTGATTAGATGATAAATTTAAATTTAATATTGAGGCAAACCATGCCATTCTTGCAGGGCATACGTTTGAGCATGAATTACATGCGGCTCGAATTCATGGAATGCTGGGCTCGGTTGATGCGAACCAAGGTGACCCTCTGCTTGGATGGGATACAGATGAATTCCCAACCGATTTATACTCGACAATCTTAGGAATGTATGAGATTTTAAAGAATGATAGCCTCGGCTCAGGTGGTTTAAACTTCGACGCTAAGGTACGAAGAGGTTCATTTGATCCTGAAGATTTATTTTTAGCTCACATTGCAGGTATGGATAGCTTTGCCGTAGGAGCAAAGGTTGCTCAAAACTTATTCGATGATGGAGTTCTAGATAACTTTATTGCCGATCGTTACAGCACCTACAGAGAGGGTATTGGTCTTGATATTGTAGAAGGAAAAGCAGACTTCCATAAGCTTTCAGAGCATGCATTAAAGCTCGATAAAATTGAAAATAAATCTGGTAGACAAGAGAATCTGAGAGCGATATTAAATCAATACTTGGTAAATGTGTACCGTGGATAAAGACAAAATCGTTGGATTACTATAAAGTAATCTAGCAATTTAAATGATCCTTGGTTGCTTGTTTAAGAGGGTGTTCCTAGTGTGGAGCTATTAGGTACCCTCGCTTTATTCATAATCAGATATTATTTGTTATTCGAATCTCGATATGGATCAATTGTTTGAATGGTTCCATCCTCGTTATGTTTAAGTTCTGTAAATTTTACACTGCGCTTATGATCAATCCCTCCGGATAAGGAGCAATCATGATAAAATAAATACCATTTGTCCTCAAATTGAACAATGGAATGATGGTTTGTCCAGCCAATAACTGGTTCTAAAACTTTACCTTTGTAAACAAATGGACCTGTTGGACTATCACCTACTGCATAGACAATAAAATGGGTTGATCCAGTAGAGTAAGAAAAGTAATACTTTCCGTTATATTTATGAACCCAAGCAGCCTCAAAAAACCTTCTCTCCTCATCGCCGGCAAGAAGGGGCTTGCCATTTTCATCAAGGATGGATATCTCCTTAGGGTGATCTTTAAATGTCATCATATCGTCATTTAATTCAGCTGCCAGTGGCCCTAGAGCTGGTTCGTCTGCAGCAGGACCTTCTGCATCAGAAACAAACGTACCTGTTTGCCATTTTTCCAGCTGTCCTCCCCAAAGCCCTCCAAAATACATATAAGCTTTTCCATCGTCATCTATGAATACGGCAGGGTCAATGCTATAGCTACCCGGAATGTAATTTTCCTCCGGCTTAAAAGGTCCGGAGGGACTTTTACTAGTTGCGACACCAATCCTGAAGATTCCATCATAATCTCTTGCTGGAAAATATAAATAGTATTTATTATTACTGTAAGCGCAGTCCGGTGCCCACATTTGTGTACTTGCCCAAGGAACATCTTTTACATGAAGGGCTTCGCCATGGTCAACACATGGAGAATTGAAATTGTCGAGAGACAAAATATGATAATCCTCCATTTTATATTGGTCACCATTATCATTAGATGGTTCATCGTGTTCAAGATCATGGGAAGGATAAACATATATTTTACCTTCAAATACATGCGCAGAGGGATCTGCTGTATAGATATGATCTACTAAAGGCTCGTTCGGTATTACCATTTTAGTCATTTTTGAACTCCTTTTTACCCTGTTTTTAATTCCTGTCATCGGCATCACTTTAAATGTAATATGTTCCATTATTAAGGTTACTATGATAGAAATAAGTGCCAGGCATCTTCCAAATATCTGGAAGGTGCCTGGCACTTACATAAAAAAATTTGCTAAAACGGTTACATTGATAAATAATATGAATATCTAGTGGGAGTCGAAGATGAAAAGATAGAGGGGAATTGAATGGCAGATTTAGTTTATAAGCAGGTTATTGATGACCTAAAAGAGAAAATTTTTGCAGGAAAATTTTCAGATTTGAAATTGCCGGATGAACGCAGCCTAAGTGAATTATATCAGGTAAGCCGAAGTTCCATTAAACGAGCCTTAACAAAAATGGCTAATGACGGTATTGTTTTCAAAAAACGAGGGTCAGGAACGTTTATTAATCCTTTATACTTGAAAAATGAATCCATTTTCAGCTATGAAGGTACAAATTTAGGGATCACTGATAATTTCCATATGAATGGAAAGAGCCCAAAGATTAGAGTTTTGAAATTTGAAGTGATACCGCCTACAGAAGAGTTACAACGTGATTTATTTCTTCAGCCTTATGATTTTGTCTATAAAATCGTTCGTTTACGACTGTTTGAAGAAGAACCATTCATGATTGAAACCGGCTATATTCCTATAAAGATTGTCCAAAATTTAAATCAAAAAATTATTGAGGGATCCATATTTCATTACCTTGAAGAGGCTCATAATATGGCTGTAACGAAATCATTTTTATCAATCTATGCAGAGCCTTCTACTGAAAATGACCAGGAGCTACTGCATTTAAAAGAACATGAGCCTGTTGGAATTATGGAGGGTATCTTTTTTCTTGATAACGGAACACCATTTGAATTTTCGCAAATGCGATTCCACTATAAGTATATGAAATTCAATACAATTGTATCTGTCGATTAAACGAACAGGACCGGAATGATTCCGAGTCCTGTTTTTTACCTTCATTCAGCAGAAGTCCTCCACTTCTACAAGTGGGGGATGAATGCAAATAGTACCTCGATTCAGTGGGGGTTCAAACCCCGGCTGAATGAAGTTAAGCCTCCGGCGGATGTCACGGATTTTTTAGGGGTAATTTACCCGAGCGAGCTCAGGTAATCCGGACGCAAATTCGACGGGCGAATTGGATTTATCATTCGATCCCGAACGGTTTGTATTGAGAAGGAAACGATGAAAGGAAAGAAGAACACTATTCATTCGTTCATAGTATGTTCATAATTGAGCAATTTTGGTACGTACCAATTATAAAAGTAATTGACTATAAAAAAATAATTGGTATGATTGTTTTGTAAACATAACTTATAAAAACTAAAGTGACTTAGGGAGCTGAAAGTAATGAAAGTGATGACAAAGCAGGTTGATTACTCGTCTAAAACATATTTAGAAAAGCTTGATGCTTATTGGCGTGCAACAAACTTTATCTCGGTTGGTCAATTATATTTAAAGGACAATCCATTATTAAGAGAACCAATTAAGGCATCAGACGTAAAGGTAAAACCAATTGGACATTGGGGCACAATCTCTGGTCAAAACTTTATTTATGCTCATTTAAACCGCGTAATTAATAAATATGATTTGAATATGTTCTACATAGAAGGTCCTGGACATGGCGGGCAGGTTATGGTTTCAAATTCGTATCTTGATGGAAGCTATAGTGAAATTTACCCGAATATTAGTCAGGATATTGAGGGGATGAAGAAATTATACAAACAATTCTCATTCCCTGGAGGAGTTGCTTCCCATGCAGCACCTGAAACACCTGGATCTATCCATGAAGGTGGAGAATTAGGTTATTCTTTATCACATGCAGCTGGGGCTGTTCTTGATAATCCAGATTTAATTGCGGCAACCGTTATTGGAGATGGAGAGGCAGAAACAGGTCCATTAGCAGCATCATGGTTTATAAATCGGTTTATTAACCCGATTACTGACGGTGTAGTATTGCCAATCTTAGATTTAAATGGATTTAAAATCAGTAATCCAACGATCCTATCTCGTCAAACGAATGCAGAATTAACCTTATATTTTGAGGGAATGGGCTGGGAGCCATTCTTTGTTGAAGGTGATCAACCTGAAGCAATGCACGTAGAAATGGCAAAAGCAATGGATGCAATCATCGAAAGAATTACCGCTATTAAAAATAATGCTCGTGAAAACAACGATTCGACTCGCCCAGTATGGCCAATGCTAATCTTCCGTCAGCCAAAGGGCTGGACAGGTCCTAAGGAATGGGCTGGTGTTCCTGTTGAAGATTCATTCCGTGCTCATCAGGTTCCAGTACCAGTTGACCAAAATCATATGGAGCATATCGACGCGTTAGTTGAATGGTTAATGAGTTACAAGCCAGAGGAATTATTTGAAGAGAACGGCCGTCTAAAGCCTGAAATAGCAGAAATCACTCCAAAGGGCAACAAGCGGATGGCTATGAATCCTGTAACAAACGCTGGAAGTCTGATTAAGGACCTACGGTTACCGGATTTCCGTGAATATGCACTGGATAATTCTGAGCGTGGAAAAGTAATCGCCCAGGATATGGCTGTATTAGGTAAATATATGAGAGATGTTATTCTTATAAATGAAGAAAATCGTAACTTTAGAATTTTTGGCCCTGATGAAACGATGTCCAACCGTTTAGGACCCGTTTTTGAAGTGACAAAACGCCAGTGGGTAGAGAAGACGATAGAACCATATGATGAGTTCTTAGCTCCTTATGGTCGTGTCATTGATTCCCAACTATCTGAGCATCAAGCAGAAGGAATGCTAGAGGGTTATGTATTAACGGGTCGCCATGGTTTCTTTGCCAGCTATGAGGCATTCTTACGCGTAGTTGATTCTATGCTGACACAGCACTTTAAGTGGTTAAGAAAAGCAACAGAGCAAGCATGGCGTACAGACATTCCATCACTAAATGTAGTAGCCACTTCAACTGTTTTCCAACAGGATCATAATGGCTATACACACCAGGATCCAGGTTTATTAGGTCACTTAGCTGATAAAAAACCAGAATTCATCCGTGAATATTTACCAGCTGATGCAAACTCATTGCTGGCTGTGTTTGACAAGGTGCTTAATGACCGTCAAAAGATTAATTTGATTGTGTCATCTAAACATCCACGTCCACAATGGTTCTCTGCTGATGAAGCACAGGAATTGGTGGATAAAGGCCTGAAGATTATTGACTGGGCAAGCACGGACCATGATGGTGAACCAGACATTGTCTTCGCTTCAGCAGGTACTGAACCAACCATCGAAAGCTTAGCGGCCATCTCTATCCTGCACGAAAAGCTGCCTGAACTAAAGATACGTTATATTAACGTTCTTGACCTATTAAGATTGAGAAGTCAAAAGCTAGACCCACGCGGTTTATCAGATGAGGAGTTTGATGGATTCTTTACAAAGGACAAGCCAGTTATCTTTGCTTTCCATGGTTATGAAGGTCTTATCAAAGATTTATTCTTTGAACGCCGCAACCATAACTTACACGTACATGGTTATCGTGAAAACGGAGATATTACTACACCGTTTGATATGCGTGTTCTAAATCAAATGGACCGATTTGATCTTGTCAAGGAAGCCGCTCTAAACTTACCAAATGCCGATAAGTACTCACATATTGTCACTGAAATGGAGAATATGGTTGAAAAACACAATCAATTCATCCGTGAGGAAGGCACTGATTTACCAGAAGTAGAGAACTGGGTTTGGAAAGACATGAAATAATGAAACAAGGCCATGGGTTTAACACCATGGTCTCTTGATTGTCCTTGTGACATTCCAATTAGAAAAATAATTTGAAAGAATACAGTTGATTTATTATAAGAAATTAGATAAAGTTTAATTAGTTGGTTCAATAAACAAACTAACTAACTAACTGACTAGAAATATAGTTATAAGTTTAGTATTAAGAGGAAGTGCATTGATGCAGTATTTCATTTCTGTTTTATTCGAAATATGAAAACGCATACAAATAAATGATATAAGGAAATGCTGCTTCACAATAAATAAAATGTAAGCAATTTGATAATGGGATATGAAAGTTAAATTAATCTCTACAAATTAGATGAAAAAGAACACAGCAGAATAGTAGCTGAATTAAGAGCGAGAGGATGATAGATATGACAAAAATTCAAAATCCAGTCTTAAGAGGTTTTAATCCTGATCCAAGTATGTGCCGTGCAGGGGATGATTACTATATTGCCGTTTCTACCTTCGAATGGTTTCCAGGTGTATTAATTCATCACTCTAAGGACTTGGTCAATTGGCAGCTTGTGGCACGCCCATTAAATCGCGTATCACAGTTAAATATGAAGGGAAATCCAAATTCGGGCGGAATTTGGGCTCCCGCTTTAAGTTATGCAGACGGAAAGTTTTGGCTTATTTACACAGATGTTAAAGTAACAGATGGTGCTTGGAAGGACTGTCATAACTATTTAGTGACTTGTGACACAGTGGATGGAGACTGGAGCGAGCCGATACGATTAAATGGCTCTGGGTTTGATGCTTCCTTATTCCATGACACTGATGGAAGAAAATATTTAGTGAATATGCTGTGGGACCCAAGAAGCTATAACCATCCATTTGCTGGGATTGTTATGCAGGAGTATTCTCATGAAGAAAAACGTTTAATTGGTAAACCACAAGTCATTTTTAAAGGTACAGACATTATGCTAACTGAAGCACCGCACTTGTACCATATCGGAGATTATTATTATTTATTAACTGCAGAGGGGGGCACTCGATATGAGCATGCTTCTACTTTAGCAAGATCAAAGAATATTGAAGGTCCATATGAGCTTCATCCGGAAAATCCGATTCTCTCATCATGGCATGATCCAAGAAATCCATTACAGAAATGCGGCCATGCTTCCATTGTTCAAACGCATACGGATGAATGGTATATCGCTCACTTAACAGGCAGACCACTGCCGCATGAAGGACAGCCAGTACGTGATAATAGAGGCTATTGTCCATTAGGAAGAGAAACGGCGATTCAAAAATTGGAATGGAGAGATGGCTGGCCGTATGTAGTGGGTGGAAGAGAGGGTTCGCTAGAGGTTGAAGGGCCTCAAATGGAAGAAGTGAAGTGGGAGCGTAATTATGAAGAGTTCGATCATTTTGACAATCCAAGTTTAAATATTCACTTCCAGTCCTTACGAATTCCATTAACAGACGATATCATGTCATTAACAGATCGTCCAGGACATTTACGTCTTTATGGAAAAGAGTCTTTAACATCAACCTTTACACAGGCATTAGTGGCAAGACGCTGGCAAGCCTACAACTTTGATGCAGGTACAAGTGTATCGTTCAGACCTGACACGTTCCAGCAGGCTGCAGGATTAGTATGCTATTACAATACTGAGAATTGGACATCTATTCAAGTCACTTGGCATGAAGAGAAGGGTCGAATCATTGACATTGTTCGTAGCGATAATTTTGCCTTTTCGCATCCGATTCAAGGTTCAGAAATTGAAGTGCCTGAAGCTGTTGAAAATGTACATTTTAAAGTGATGGTTCGTGAGCATTTCTATCAATTCTCATATTCCTTCGATGGAAAGGAGTGGAATGATCTTCCTGTGAAATTCCATTCCTACAAACTATCTGATGATTACATTCGTGGTGGCGGATTCTTTACAGGAGCATTCGTAGGAATGCATTGTCAAGATGTAAGCGGCATGGACAAACCAGCTGACTTTGATTATTTTATGTATAAGGAAATTTAAGGATATAAAGTGCCAGGCACCTTCCAGACTACTGGAAGGTGCCTGGCACTTATTCAAATTGATTGGCTTTTTCTAGAAAACTGCTGTTCAGGTATTTATTTAGGTCGATATTATTGGTGACAACCGGGTTTTCCCCGATGCTAAATTGCTCAATCAGCTTCTCCCATGATTCGTGATAAATATAGCCATAGCCCTTTTCTGATTCAATAGGAGTAGATAAATTGATAAATGTATCTAGAGTCATTTTACCGACATGCTCAACTGTGTATTCCTCAGGAAAGGCTGTGCTCATAATATCGTAGGCTACATGTCGATTATTAATGGAGTAGTCAACTCCTCGTGCAACAGCACGAGAGATTCTTTCAATAAGCTCAGGCCTTTCTTTTATGATTTTCCCATTAGCAATAATGGCCGTCGAAGGTAGAGTTTTATATTCTCTTGGTAGCAGTGACTTGGATTTGAAATCGGTTGCTTTCAATGCAATTAAGTCGTGTGCACCACCGCTAAAGGCATCGATTTCCCCGTTTTCAAATGCAGCTGAAATGGTCTCTGCATCATTTCCTATTGCACGAATCATCACATCTTGATCCGCCTCTAATCCTGCACCTGAAAGGATTGCCCGCACCATGGGTACTTCAGCGCCACCAGGATCAGTTACACCTACCGCTTTGCCGTTTAACTGACTAATATCCGTTATATTAGAATGCTTCGGAACTAGGAAATCAAACAAATTAGTTGAATTTATTTGATAGACAACCTGAATATCCATACCATTATTCCAGGCTTGAAAAAGCGATGCCACTGCTACGATGCCGATATCAGCGGTTTCGGATCCAAGCTGTTCAACTACTGAAGCCCCACCATTATTTGAAACCAATTCTACATCAAGACCTTCGTCTTCAAAAAAACCTTTCTCACGAGCAACAAATGCATAGAACATAGCAGTACTTTTTGTTGCTAATAATATCTGAACCTTCTCTAATTTGGTGTATTCTTTGGTTGTAGACGGTTGACTTACCTTATTTTCCGTACGATCTCCGCAAGCTGTAATGAGCAATAATACAATTACTGGTAAAATCAATAACAGTTTCCTCATTTTCCCCCGCTCCTGTCATATAAAAGGCAATAGAATAATCCATCATTCTAACCAATACCCTTCTCTATTTTCA
The DNA here is from genome assembly GCF_900104575.1 of Bacillus tuaregi. NCBI lineage: Bacteria > Bacillati > Bacillota > Bacilli > Caryophanales > Bacillaceae > Bacillus > Bacillus tuaregi. The sequence goes on along the minus strand of NZ_LT629731.1, from coordinate 3,827,792 downwards.
TTATACAGTTCATTTGTTGGTTTTTACATTTATAGTTAATTTTTTATAGACCGGAAACCTTGACTTTCCTTTGCCCAGGCATTTTCCATACAAGTGTCAGCCCAATACCAATGCTTAACACAATTGTAGAAAAATAAAATGGATAGTTTAGATCAATATCAAATAAAATTCCACCGACAATAGGACCGAAAACATTTCCTAGACTGGTAAACATCGAATTCATCCCGCCGACAAAGCCCTGTTCATTTCCGGCAATTTTAGATAAATAGTTCGTAACTGCCGGGCGTACCATATCGAAGCCAACAAACACCGTAAAAGTAACCAGGAGGATGGCGGCGTAAGAGGTAACAAGGGTCATCAAAAAGACCAATGCTGTGGATAGAATTAAGCAATATCGGATAAACCGAATGTCGCCTAACCACATGGTTAAACGGTCAAACAAGGCAATTTGTGTAATCGCACCAACAATGGCGCCACCCATTATCATAATGGCGATATCTTTGGGGGTGAATCCAAATTTATGGTCTGCAAATAAAGAAAAAAGGGACTCAAACGATGCTAGACCAAATGAAAAAATTAAGATGATCATAAAAGAAATAAAATACATTGGAGCAAAAATTCTCAATACCCCAGTTTTTTGTTCGTCAATCCCGATATTTTCAGGATTTCTTTCAGGCTCGCGTAGTGTAATAACGGATAGGATAGCTGCAAATAAGGCAAATCCTGCTGCGCAGAAAAAAGGTAAGCGAACACTTATTTCTCCTAAGAAACCCCCAATCCCCGGACCGGCGATGAATCCAGTTGATATGGCGGCAGACATATAACCTAATGCTTTCGGACGCTTTTGTATGGTTGTAATATCAGCAATATAGGCAGTGACTGCCGGCATAATAAAGGCAGCGCTAATTCCGCCAAGTATACGTGAAAAAAATAAAACCTCGACAACTTTGCCAATCCCAAATAAATACTCCGAAAGACTAAAGAAGAGAAGACCGATGATTATCATGATTTTACGGCCAAATTGATCTACCCAACGTCCAGCTATTGGGGAAACGAGTAGCTGTGCTAAGGCAAAAGCGGCCACTAAATACCCGACAACTGTACCGGAAATATATAATTCATTCATAATTGTAGGCATAACGGGAATGACAAGACTGATTCCTAAAAAAGTAAGGAAAATAATATTTAATAATATTGCAAGGGTAAATTTGTTGTTTTGTTGTTTTTGCATGCTGTTCTTCCTTTCGAATGATAACACCGTTCACTTTTATAATATAGTAATGGGTACCTATTATACTAATGAAATATCGATGTTGGATTGAAAGTTTTAAAAAAAGGCTCTCTATGGAACGGGTCGCAGTACAGAATCCTTTTATCCAAGACAAAAAGGTGTCACATTTTGGGAATCGCAATAGCTTTATACAGTGGTAAACTAAAATATATGAATATAAACTATTTTTTGACTATATCTGCATTATGGTGCTACGAATTATTAAAATCGTAGCACGACTTCAGTGAAATTTTTATCGGGAGGTTAAGGGATGACTGATTCGACATTAAAGCGGTTTGGTGTATCAATGGAAGGGAGTCTATTAAAAAAATTCGACCAATTAATCCAACTTAGAGGCTATGAAAATCGCTCCGAAGCGGTTCGGGACCTTGTTCGTGATGCCCTTATTCAAGAATCCTGGGAAAATAGTGAGGAAACAGTTGCGGGTAGTATATTGCTTTTTTATAACCACCATCAACGGAATCTACAGGATGAAATGATGAAAATTCAGCATGAAATGCACGATTATATTCTGGCTACCACCCATTTTCATCTGAACCATGACAGCTGTCTAGAATTGATAGTGGTAAAAGGAAAAGTGAAAGATATTCAACAGCTAAGCCATAAGATAACTAGTTTAAAGGGTGTTGAATATGGAAAATTCACGGTTGCTCCAGTAAAACAAATATAGTGCAGTCAAGGTTTATTTAGTACCAGTCTTTCATGAGAGAGGGGATACATATGCGAAGGAAGAAAATTTTGGGACGTCTGCTCATTATTGCTTTAAGCATCATCATTATTTTATCAGGCTGCGGGAAAACGGATTCTAATCAAGCTGTACAAAAGAATAAGCAGGAAGAGCTTGTGCTGGCAGTAGGGGGAGAGCCGGATGCAGGCTTTGATCCGACGACAGGCTGGGGACGATACGGCTCTCCGTTGTTTCAAAGCACGCTTCTTAAACGGGACGACCAGTTGAATATTGTAAATGATGCAGCATTGGGCTACGAGGTAAGTGAGGATGGAAAGGTTTGGACCGTTTCACTTCGAAAAGATGTAAAATTTTCAGACGGTAAACCATTAACCTCTGCAGATGTTCAGTTTACCTTTGAAACAGCATTAAATAATGGATCTGCTATTGATTTAACTAATTTAGAAAAAATAGAAGCTAGCGATGATTATACATTAAAATTTTTTCTGACAAAACCACAATCAACCTTTATTAATCATTTAGTTTCCACTGGAATTGTCCCACAGCATGCCTATGGCGAGGACTATTCAGAACATCCAATTGGTTCTGGTCCATATGTTTTAGTTCAGTGGGACAAGGGACAGCAGCTGATTGTCAAAGCCAATCCGGAATATTATGATAAGAAGCCTAATTTCCAAAAGGTGACGTTTCTTTTTCTAAGTGAGGATGCAGCTTTTGCAGCTGCTAAGGCTGGCAATGTGGATGTGGCTGCCATTCCGGCAGCATTTAGTAAACAGCCTGTGTCAGGCATGAATCTAAAAGCTGTGAAAACAGTGGATAATCGTGGTATTGTATTTCCCTATGTAAAATCAGGTGGGAAAACAGAGGATGGCCGGCCGATTGGGAATGATGTGACGGCAGATGCAGCCATTCGTCAGGCTATTAATCTGGGAGTTTCCCGCGCTGCTTTGATAGATGGTGTGTTGGAAGGCTACGGCACTCCAGCCTATACATCTGTTGATGGTTTACCATGGTGGAATGCTGAAACTGTGTTGAAGGACGGGGACATGGATGGAGCGCAGAAGCTTCTAAAAGAAGCAGGCTGGAAGGATACAAACCATGATGGCATTCTCGATAAAGGGGATTTGAAGGCAGAGTTCACTTTATATTATCCAGCCGGTGATAATATTCGCCAATCCCTTTCAATCACAGTTGCAGACATGATTAAACCGCTTGGTATTAACATCAAGGTAGAAGGAGAAAGCTGGGATACAATTGAGAAGCACATGTATTCCAACGCAGTTCTCATGGGCTGGGGGAGCCAGGACCCTCATGAGCTATACAACGTCTATAGCAGCTCTTATGCCGGTGTGGAGTACTACAACACTGGTTACTATCAAAATACGGTAGTCGATGAATACTTTGAAAAAGCAATGACTGCTCTTGATGAGGCGGAAGCCAATAAGTATTGGAAGCTTGCGCAGTGGGATGGGATGACAGGTCTAAGTGCCAAAGGTGATGCACCTTGGGCATGGTTAGTGAATATTGATCATTTATATTTAGTGAAGAACGGACTTGACATTGGTGTGCAAAGAATCCATCCGCATGGTCATGGCTGGCCAGTGACAAATAATTTAGAAGAATGGAAATGGAATGAGTAGGGTGTATAAAAGCAAACCTAACAGGCTTGGAAGATTTCTTCTATTGAAAAGTATTAGAATGGCAGCATTGTTAACGGCCATTTGCTTTATTTCCTTTCTATTAGTAAAAAATTCCCCCATTGATCCCATTCAAGCCTACATTGGTGCAGATATGGTCAAGGTTGGACCGGAGCAGCGGGAAAAAATCGCAGAATATTGGGGCTTGAATCAACCGCTGTTGATACAGTTTTTGAATTGGGGAAAGGCAGTTCTTACCGGTGATTTGGGAACCTCCATGATCTATCGGCGCCCTGTTTCGGAAGTAATCGGGGAGCGCTTTATCCATTCACTGGCACTCATGGCAGCTGCCTGGATTTTATCAGGAGTGATTGGGTTTGTTATGGGAGTGGTTTCCGCGATGAAGAAGGATACATGGGTGGACAGGGGGATTAAATGGTATTGCTATACGTTAGCTTCTACCCCTCCCTTTTGGATGGGGCTTCTCATGTTAATGATTTTTGCTGTATGGTTAGGTTGGTTTCCGGTGGGATTGGGAGTCCCGGTTGGTGTACTAGCAGAGGAGGTAACCATTGCAGACCGCGTGCACCATTTAATACTTCCGGCTCTTACTCTTAGTATTGTTGGAGTCGCAAATGTCGCGTTGCATACACGTCAGAAGCTGATTGATGTCCTTGCCAGTGAGTATGTATTGTTCGCCAGAGCACGGGGAGAATATGGTTTTCTTTTATTTTGGCGGCATGGTTTACGGAATGTTGCATTGCCGGCGATTACCGTACAGTTTGCAGCATTTAGTGAATTGTTTGGTGGTGCAATCCTTGCTGAGCAGGTTTTTGCCTATCCCGGTCTTGGACAAGCAACGGTTGAGGCAGGTTTAAGAGGAGATATTCCACTATTATTGGGATTAGTCATTTTTAGTGCAATTTTTGTTTTTGTTGGAAATTTAATTGCCGATTTACTCTATTTCCTTTTGGATCCACGAATGAGGGAGGATTGAACATCATGAGCTTTAAAGTTCATAAGCAAAAACAAGCTTCCTTGTATCTTATTAATCGTCGGCAGCGAACGATTGTAACAATAGCCTTCGCGATTATTCTTTTAGCAGCAGTTATTTTTATGGGACTGCTTCTAGATGAAGCAAGGATCGATACCCATCTTGATGAGCGAAATATCCCACCGAATTTAGTGAATCTGTTCGGAACGGATTGGTTGGGCAGGGATATGTTTACAAGATCGATGAAGGGATTAACTTTGAGTATTGGAGTAGGATTGATTGGGGCGATTGGGAGTACTTCTATCGCTCTTATTATGGGTCTTATGGCAGCAACGATGGGGAAAACGGCAGATCGGATTGTCTCCTGGTGTATTGACCTATTTCTCAGTGTTCCGCACCTAGTAACTCTTATTCTTATTTCCTTTACTCTAGGCGGGGGGTTTAAAGGTATTGTCATTGGGATTGCCCTAACGCACTGGCCTAGTCTTGCACGTGTCATTCGGGCAGAAGTACTGCAAATCCGTTCCGCAGATTATGTCCACGTCTCTAAGAGAATGGGGAAAACCAGGTGGTGGATTGCCCGCAATCACTTTCTTCCCCATTTATTACCGCAAATTCTTGTTGGTTTTATGCTGTTATTTCCGCATGCCATCTTACATGAAGCAGCCGTTACATTTCTTGGATTGGGACTTTCACCGCACGAGCCGGCAATCGGCATAATATTGTCTGAATCGATGAAGTATTTGTCTTCGGGTCTATGGTGGCTGGCGTTTTTCCCAGGGATTTGCTTATTGGTTGTTGTCCGTTTATTTGATGTAATAGGTGAAAATCTCAGGCTGCTGATTGACCCGGTACGAGCGCATGAGTAAAGGAGTACATACTGTAGATATCTCATGTTTCATAGACGTGTATTGAAATTATCTTTTATGCAGGGGGGTGTCTTATGCCTATTCTAGAGGTGGAAAATTTATCCATTTCATTTAAACAATATACAGCAGGTGGCTTGAAACAGGGAAATAATAAAGTGATTTCCGGTTTAAATGTCCAGCTTAGAGAAGGAGAAATCCTTGCAGTTGTTGGAGCCAGCGGTTCCGGCAAAAGCTTACTTGCCCATGCAATCCTAGGTATTTTACCAAGCAATGCAAAGGTTAGTGGAATGATAAAATATGCAGGTGAAGAGATGAGTGATAAAGCCTTGAAGGCATTGCGGGGAAAGGAAATTGCCCTAGTTCCGCAATCAGTCAATTATCTTGATCCGCTTATGCGTATTGGCAGACAGGTTCGCGCTTCTGTGAAGGATGGGGATGCGTCTGTTGTGCAGAGGAATGTGTTTGAGAGATACCGACTGAACCAGAATGTTGAGGATATGTATCCCTTTCAGCTATCGGGCGGTATGGCGAGACGAGCGCTATTGGCAACGGCTATGGTCAGCGGCGCTAAGGTAATCATTGCGGATGAACCAACACCTGGGCTTGACTCGGTTGTCGTGAACGAGGCTTTACAGAACTTTCGCGAGCTGGCAGACAATGGCTGTGCTGTCATGATGATTACTCACGATATCGATGCTGCATTACAGATTGCAGACTATATTGCTGTTTTTTATGCGGGAACCACGGTCGAAATTGCTCCGGTTAAGGACTTTGTGGGTCTTGGTGAGGCATTAAGGCATCCATATAGTAAAGCATTATGGCAAGCATTGCCGCAAAATGGTTTTATTCCGATACCTGGCTCACAGCCGCATTCCAGTGCGTTACCAAAAGGGTGCTTGTTTGCACCGCGATGCGAGAACGGCACCTATGAATGTGAGAAGGCAGAGCCGGAGATGCGTGAGCTTCGGAATGGGATGGTGAAGTGTATCCATGCAAAATGAAACGGTAAATACTCCTATATATTCTACCCTTCAGCAGGGATTCAATGGGAGGCTTGAGGCTAGAGACATTGGATTTCGGTATGGCAGGAATGGACCATGGGTTCTAAAGGATGTTAATTTTACTCTTGAGCCAGGTGAAATTGTAGGTCTCATCGGTGCGAGCGGTCGTGGGAAAACTACTTTATGTAAAATCTTAGCAGGCTATGAAGCTCCAATTGAAGGGGCGGTGACAATTGGAGGAGCAGATATTCCCAATAAAGGATATCATCCAGTACAACTCGTTTTTCAGCATCCGGAAAAAGTAGTTAATCCCCGCTGGAAAATGGAAAAAGTCCTGAATGAAGGATGGCGGCCAGACAATACTGTGCTGCAATCACTGGGGATTGAACAGGAATGGCTATCACGCTGGCCGAATGAGCTTTCAGGAGGAGAGCTGCAGCGTTTTTGTGTGGCGAGGGCAATGGGACCCAATACCCGCTTTCTTATAGCTGATGAAATGACAGCGATGCTCGATGCCATCACCCAAGCACAAATTTGGCATGCGGTGTTGGAAATCGCTAGGTCTCGCAAGATGGCTATTCTTGTTGTCAGCCATGAAGCCAAGCTAATTCAAAGGCTTTGTCATCGAGTCATCGAAATATGACAGCCGCTAAGCCCATCTCATCTTTTTTTCTAAGCTATCGTCGTCTGCTATTCATTATATTCAAATAACAAAAAGTCCTTTTGATTTTATTGGAAATAACTCCTATAATGTATAATGTTAATATTTTCACGAAGGAGAAATGTACATATGAAAGGAACGAAATACTTTTTTGCAATATTATTAGTGGGTTTGATGGCGATTGTAACTGGCTGTGGAGCAGATAGTAAAGAAAAAGATGATTCTATCTCTTCAGTTAAAGCAGATGAAAATTTAACCTTAAAGGTCGGCGTCATGCCTGCCGTTGACTCAGCACCCATTTTTCTAGCGGAGGAAAAAGGATATTTTGAAGAATTGGGCTTAGATGCGGAAATCCAAGTATACACAAATGCGATGAACCGTCAAAGTGCCCTGCAAAGCGGTGAGCTTGATGGAGCGATGACGGATGTCATTGCGTTAGTCAATAATGTAGAAAATGGTTTTGACATTAAAGTGACGACAAGTACAGATGGTTCGTTTCCATTTTTAATTAATAAAGAATTTGAACAAAATAAAAAAGACATTAAAGTAGGCATGATGGAGGTTAGTGTTTCCAATTATTTAGCCGACAGAAGCTTAGAAGGAAAATATAATGTGGAAAAGGTGTATATTAATGAAATCCCTGCAAGGCTTGAAATGATTAACCAGGGAAATTTAGATATGGCGGTTATTCCAGAACCAATGGCTTCACAGGGTGAATTAAGTGGATTGAAAAAGGAGTTAATCGAAAATAACGACAGCTTCTCACCAGACGTGATGGTATTCTCAGGAGATACGATCGAGAATAAGAAAGAAGCTCTAAGTCTTTTCCACCAGGCCTATAATAAAGCCGTTGATGAAATATTAGCTGACGATGAAGAAGCGAGAGATATACTGATTAAGAGATTAGATCTGAAGCCGGAAATTAAAGCTAATATTTTAATGCCTGAATATCACCATGCCAGAATTCCAAGTGAAGAATATTTAAATGGAGTTATGGACTGGAATGAAAAGGTTATTGGAAAAAAGGTAAATGTGAGCTATGAGCAATTAGTGGACGGGAGCTTCGTGAAGTAATGATTAAGGTAGAGCAACTTGATGTACGATATGGAGAAGAAAAGGCTCTAGACAACATTTCATTAACAATGAAGAAAAACACGACCTATGCCATCATTGGTCCATCAGGCTGCGGAAAGACAACCTTATTATATACCCTGGCAGGATTGATTACTCCTGCCTCAGGGTCCATTTTCGTTAACAAAGAAAAACTGGCTGGAATTCGAAAAAATACAGGATTAATCCTGCAGGATTATGGTCTACTTCCCTGGAAGACGGTCTGGGATAATATTGCCTTTCCTCTCAAAACACGAGGATTACACAAAAGTGAAATCCAAGCAAAGGTCACATCCATCCTAGATAGCTTAGGGATGCTGCCGTTTGGGAAAAAGCTGCCCGGTGAACTGAGCGGAGGACAAAAGCAACGGGTTGCCATTGCAAGGACCCTAGCATTAGAACCGGATCTGCTTCTCATGGATGAAGCTTCATCTGCTTTAGATGCAATGACCAAGGAGCATATTCAAAATCTGATTTTAAATACGTATAAACAGCGGGAAATTACGCTTGTTATGGTAACACATAATATAGAAGAAGCTGTTTTTCTAGGGCAAAATATCATTGTTATGAGTAAAGGGAAAATTAGACATATCATCGAAAATCCTCATTTTGGTGCCGTGGATTTACGGAATCAGCTTGAATTTTATAAAATCTGTCTAGAAGTAAGGAAATGGTTAGATGATGAAGTTGAAATGGATTAATCAATTTAAAACATTATATGGCTTCCTGGTTGTATTATTGTTTTGGTATATACTACACTTAGCTGTAGCTTCATCCGCTATTCCTTCCCCCTTTCAGACCATCATTAACTTTATCGAGATTTTCCCTGGCGAATTAAGTATCCATCTATCTGTCAGTTTTCTCAGAATAACAGCTGCCATTTTGATATCGTTAGTTGCAGGAAGCATCATCGGACTTTGGATAGGCATGAGTAAAAAGGCAGATGAGCTTGTTTCACCGATTGTTTATATCCTTTATCCGTTACCGAAAATAGCCTTCCTGCCCATTCTTATGATTTTATTTGGTCTTGGCAATACGCCGAAAATTGTTCTCATTATTACCATCGTGGTGTTCCAAATCATTGTTGCCGTAAGAGATGGGGTAAAGGAAATACCGAAGGAATTATTCTATTCTGTTATGTCACTGGGATTAAGTCGGCTGGAAATATACCGGCATTTAATTGTGCCTGCCGTCCTACCCAAGATCATTACAGCTATTCGAATTAGTGTTGGAGTCAGTATTTCTGTTTTGTTCTATGGAGAGAATTTCGCTACCACTTATGGGATTGGCTATTTCATTATGGACAGCTGGATTAAAGTAAATTATGTGGAAATGTTTAGTGGAATCTTAGCGTTAAGTATTATGGGATTTGTTATTTTTAAACTAATTGATGTAATGGAAGCCAGGTTGTGTGGCTGGATAAAAATTGGGAAATAAAATATTGATAGGTATCTGTTACATGAAAAGGCACTTTGACCAAGTCAGAGTGCCTTTGTTATATTTCTAAATCTATTATGATCCTAAAATTAAAGCTAAGATAGTAGCTGTATTAAAAGCGATATGAAGCCAATTAGTGATTCGAATTCCACTTGTTTTAGGCATAGCAACTTTGTTATAAGCTCTAATGGCGACAGGCAGTGTTAAGTAAACTAAGAGAGTTAGCTTCGGTAAATCTCCAGTTATGACTAAAATAGTTGTCATAGCGTAAGCAATCACCAATAATGAGATAAAAATGGCCCGTCCAGCTTTTTCTCCCAGAATAACTGTAAGAGTGCGGATTCCAAGGTTTTTATCTCTTTCATAATCTCTTATTTCGTTAGACATCATGAGCAATGGAATCATCAATCCTGCAGGAATGGTAAGAATAATAGGCCTTAATGAGAATTCACCTGTAAAAACCATATACGTTCCAAGTATCATCAGGGGACCCATCAAAATAAAAGATAATATAGCACCTAATCCTTTGCGCTTATATACAAATGGTTCTCCTGTATAGGCGTAGGACCCAATCATTCCGGCAATTCCGATATAAAGTAGATTGATTGTGCTGTATTGAATCAGTATGGCACCAATAATGAAAAAGCCAACTAAACATAACATACTGAGGGTGAAAACTAATAAATCAAATGCAGTCCTTTGATAGCCTAGAAATTTGTAGGTTTTTTCACCTGAACGATGATATTTGAAGGAACCTTCATAAAAATCATTAATCATGTTCGCACAGCTTTGACTGAGAATGGATCCTACATAAATCAATACCATCTTAAGGATATCCAAGGATAGATCCCCTGAAAATAGTTTCCCCTCTAAATGAGTAACGAGGAGACCCAAGGTGATTGATGCAATAGCAAGTGTGAGAGAAAAGGGTCTTAGGGCAATCCATAAATCCTTTCCCAATTTAACACAGTAATCTTTTGAGAATGTCATATTTCCATCTCCTAATTTTGTTATGAATTTCACATATAAAAACAGTATTCATTCAAATATTTGAGTTTATTAACAGCAAATATAGACTATGTGAATAATTAAACATAAATTTAATAACATAATCAATGGATATTTTTTAACAGTTTATTGTTTTAAAAAAACGAATTTTCGGGAACTTTATTTGATCTTAACCGTATAAAAAAGTAGGCTAAAATAACAATCAAAGAAGGAGGGCGAAGTTGTGATTGAATTCGTTGGAGTATTAATGTTCTTAATTCCGATTATTATTATTGCTGCACTTGTAGGTATTGGTTATTTCTTTTGGGTTAAGGTTCGTTATCGAACCGCGAAGTCGAATGAAGCATTAATAATAACGGGGCCGAGATTAGGGGACCCGGAAAAGGAAAGTAATATTTTCACAGATTCAGAGGGACGCTCGATGAAAATTATCCGAGGTGGCGGCTATCTGCTCAGACGTTTCCAGACGTCAACGCCAGTAAATTTGACTTCATTTCAGCTGAAATTGTCAACACCAAGGGTTTATACAAATGGTGGTGTTCCTATTGTTGCAGATGCAGTTGCAATGGTAAAGGTTGCCGATACATTAAATGGTATTGCTAATTATGCAGAACAATTCCTCGGGAAGGCTCAGAAGGAAATTGAAGAGGAAATTATTGAGGTCCTGGGAAGTAATTTGCGTGCGATTCTTTCAAAAATGACAGTGGAAGAAATTAATAATGACAGGGAAAAATTCAATCAGGATGTATCTGAGATTGCTCAAAAGCAGCTAGATTTAATGGGCTTTAAAATTACTGCTTTAGGGTTAACTGATATACGTGACGCAGATGAGGAAAATGGGTACTTAGAAAACCTGGGACGGCCACGAATTGCAGAGGTTCGGAAGTTAGCAGAAATCGCTGAGGCGGATAGTGAAAGAGATACTCGAATTCACCGAGCGAAGATGGATCAAGAAGCAAAAGAAGAAGAGTATAAACGCCAGATTACGATTGCTGAATCCAAAAAAGAGAAGGATTTAAAGGATGCAGCCTTTAAAGAAGAGACTGAACGGGCACGTGCGAAGTCTGAACAATCTTATGAGTTAGAAAAGGCAAAGCTGGCAAAGGAAGTAAAAGAAGAAGAGTTAACATTACAATTTTTAGAACGTGAACGTGCCGTTAAGCTGGAAGAAGAGGAAAGTAAGGTTCGTAAGGCGAAGGCGGATGCTGATTATTACGAAACTACCCGTAAAGCGGAAGCAGAAGCGCGTAAAGCTGAAATTGACGGTGAAGCAAAAGCAAAAATTCGCAGAGAAGAGGGTTCGGCGGAAGCAGATGTCATCCGTGAACGCGGTAAGGCAGAAGCAGAAGCCAGAAAGCTGCTTGCTGAGGCTATGGAAAAACATGGTGAAGTGATTATTACTGAAAAGCTTATCGAAATGCTGCCTGTCTTCGCAGAAAAGATTGCACAGCCGCTTAATAATATTGACTCTGTTAAAATCATTGATTCCGGTAATGGTCAAGGAGTTCCTTCCTTTGGGAAAAGCATTACAAAAACAATGGTCGATATGCAGGAGCCTCTGAAAGAAATGACAGGGATTGATGTGGCGGAGCTGATTAAGTCCTATGCTTCTAGGAAAACGATAGATAACAACAATCAGCAGAATGTTGTTTCGATTCCTCAGCAAAATGGAATGGAAGAAAAGCCTGAAGGCAATGAAATTGAAAAATAATAAATAATATACTCATTCTACCCTTGATTTCGTTAAAAAGCTTTTAGCGAAATCAAGGGTCTTTTCACATTCCCTTTTGGCTTCATGATTTATGTGATGGGGGAATAACCTTTTTTTGGTCTAATTAACAATAATAATAAAAACCCATATATATATAAGTAAAACATACGGGAGTAGAAACCAGTGGAGAAACAAAATAGCATTTTTCGATGGGTCGTGTTTGCTTCTGTCCTGTTTACTTATTTGCTCATGTCAAGCCAGCGCACTGCACCGGGTTTGATTACGGATCAATTGATGAATGATTTTCATGTATCAGCTGCAACCATTGGACTGCTGGCAAGCATGCAATTTTTTGTCTATACGGGGTTGCAAATTCCAATGGGGCTCTTGGCCGATCGTTTTGGCCCTAATTTTTTTCTGATAATCGGAGCGATTCTAACCGGTTTAGGCACGATTATGTATAGTCTTAGTACACATGAATTTGTTCTATTATTGGCTCGAATCATAACGGGGTTAGGGGATGCAACGATTTGGGTCAATATGGTGTTAATTTTAAGCCAGTGGTTTAAGCCTAAGGAATTCACCCATTTAATCGGTGTGACGGCGATGACTGGCAGTCTTGGTTTTCTTCTAGCGACAGTCCCCTTCTCCATATTGATTGACCTGCTTGGCTGGAGGGCAGCATTTTTATCTACGGGAACCCTACTGTGTCTCTGCGGAATTCTCCTCTTTGTTGTACTTATCAAAAAACCAAAACAACTCTTCATCGATGAAAGAACCGATTTAGAACCTAAAATAGAACGTGAGAAAACTAGTGTTTTACTGCGACGAATATGTATGAATCGTCAAGCCTGGTCTTTATTCCTTTGTCATTTTGGGATTGTTGGAACATATGTTGGATTTATCGGTTCGTGGGCAGTGCCCTATGGAATGAGTATGTATGGAATGACACGGATAGATGCCAGTCAGCTCATTCTAATTGGTCTAATTGGTGCACTTATTGGTGCTCCTTTAGCCAGTTGGATTTCAAGTCGGTTAGAAATGATTAAACGACCTTATATTGTTGTCCATATCATTATTGTGTTAAGCTGGTCCAGCATATTTCTATCTAAGGGACATCCTCCGTTATCCTTACTGCCTCTCCTTTTTTTTATTATTGGGCTGGCATACGGAGCCAATGCCTTAACCTTTGCCGCCGTTCGTCAAACCTTTCCGGTTATGGAGGCAGGCATTGCTTCTGGTTTTGCGAATACCGGAGGCTTTCTTAGTGCAGTACTCCTACCAAGTCTCTTTGGAAAAGTATTGGATTTTTTTCAACTGTCAGGGAGTTTAACTGAAGGGTACCACTATGGTTTTATCATTCCGGTGATTTTTTCGCTGTTGGGTTTGGTTGGGGTCTTAACCATGAAGGAAAAGCAACAGTTGCCCAAAGTAATCGCTGTTTCCAAGCGATAAATGATATCTACCAGCATAATTAAGCGGTTTTCTTCCACAATAAGATTAGAAGGTCATGGAAGGAGATGTTGAAGTTGGTTCAATCATTAAAAGGAAAAGTAGCCATTATAACAGGTGCTGGGAAAGGGATTGGAAAGGCCATTGCACTTGCTTTAGCAAGTGAAGGGGTAAGAGTTGGTTTGCTCGCAAGAACCGAGCACGACTTAAAGGCCGTTGTAAGTGAGGTAGAAGCTCTAGGAGGAAAAGCTGCTTATGCAGCAGTTGACGTTTCTTCTCTGGAGGATGTAGAACGAGTAGTACAGCAAATATCTGACGAGTTAGGAACGATTGATATTCTCATTAATAATGCAGGAATCGGGAAGTTTGCTACGCTCCTAGAAATGGACCCGGATGAGTGGAAGAGGATTATTGATGTTAATTTGATGGGCCTTTACTATGTAACTCGTACAGTGCTTCCTCAATTAATGGATAAAAATCAGGGGGATATCATAAATATATCGTCCACAAACGGGTTAAACGGGGCAGCGACATCCAGTGCATACAGTGCCTCAAAATTTGGTGTTATTGGATTGACGGAATCCTTAGCACAGGAGGTCCGCCGAAATAATATCCGTGTAACAGCCTTAACTCCGAGCACAGTTGCAACAGAGCTTGCAATTAAAACGAACTTAATCGACGAAAACAATGATAAAAAATATATGCAGCCGGAAGATATTGCTGAATTTGTTGTAGCTCAATTAAAGCTACATCCAAGAATCTATGTAAAAACAGCGAGTTTCTTGGCTACAAATCCCTTCTAATATGAAGAGCCCAACATTATTGGGTTCTTTTTTTTAGAGTATGGTCCCTTTTGTGTTTACTGATTCTTAAGTATATTCCATCAGTGTCAAACTTTGCGGGTGTATAATGAAGGGGGAGGATAGTCAAAAAATAAGGAGGTGGAAAGGATGCTTTCATTATGTTCACGAATTGTGGTGCCTTATGATGACTCCGAATTAAGTAGAAAGGCCTTGGAAAAGGCCATTCTACTTGCAAAACAGGATGAGAAAATTGAATTGGACGTGCTTCATGTAGTCAATCCGATTATTTTTTACAATGAAAGCCCTATTTATAATTTGGAACAATTACAGGAGATCCAACGTGAAATTGGTGAGGCGATGATATTTGAATTAAAGGAAAGATTAGCAGACCTGCGAAATAAAACGAGAACCTTTTTAGTAGAAGGGAATCCAGGTCAGATGATTTTGGAATTTGTAAAGAAAAATGACGCAGATCTCATTGTCATGGGTTGTCGGGGACTCGGCGGTTTGAAGGGTGCCTTTCTGGGGAGTGTAAGCCATTACGTCGTACAAAAGGCTGCATGCCCAGTTATGATTGTTAAATAATTGATTTCCACTCCATATTAGGATTCTGGCACAAATGAGTAAGACGTTCCCTTTTGAATCACAAAATGTAAAAGAGAATAGCAAATAATACACAAAATAGCATGGTAATTCACCTACGAATTCAACCATGCTATTTTTTATTTCTTCTTTAATACGCACCCAAACCATTATTTGTGGTTTCGCACCCAACGGATTTCAGATTAGTTAAATAATGCCCTGTTCGAGATGGCATGATGATTCTAAATGAATTACCATGCTTTTTTAATCTTCCTTGTGAAACACGCATACCAATAGAATATTCAAATAGAATTTGAAGTATCATTTAACAATGAGATTGAGGAAGAAATGATTATTCTATTAAACAATCACTATTCTTTAATCAAAAACAGGGATTGATATGATAAAATTTATATAAAGGAGTTGATTGCTTGAACGAGATGGATATTGGTATGACAATTTACGTTATTTTTATGATTATAGCAACTTTTGTAAGTTTCAAATATGGCTCGATTATGATTAGAAAAACAGGATTATTCCTTCCACAATCTCTTGTCGCAGGAATAATCAACTTAGGTTTAGGTGTAATTGGAATATTGGGATGGTTCTTCTTCTCTTGGAGTGTCAATGAATTTTTGTTCTTTGGAGGATTAGCATTAGGCGTAGGCTTGTTAATCGTTGGAGAAATTGTATTATTTGCTATCTTATTTTCAAAGCGAAAACGGTGGATACAGTTTTACAACGATAGTTTAAATTAGAAGATTTGCTGTTCAAGGCATATAACCATTGATTATAAAAAAAGGGGGAGAAATCAATGAGCCAAAATGAACAAGATAAAAAACAAAAGCAAAAAAAGATTCAAGGATTATATAGAAAGACAAAACAACAGCGTAGGGAAAATACGGACTATATGTATGATTACAGTGGTATGGATGATTCGGGTGATAACAAAATCGGTAAAATCGTTGTAAGTATTTGTGTTGTATTAGGAATTATAGTTATTATACTGAATGCATTTATTAAAGAGTTTTAGATTTCTCTCATTGTGGTAAAATTAACCAATGGCAGAGCATTGGAGGAATTACGATGAATGATAAAAAAGTTGGCAAAGCATTCTCTTTTATATTCGGTGGTATCTTGCTTTTAATAATATTGTTATTATTGGGCGTTATGTTTTTTGCGGAAGATATAAGGGAGTATTTAAGAGACCATTTTAGAGATGACGAGCCTATTTCTGCTATATATAAATATGATAACTATAATGTGTAATGAATTTGTTGATAGTCGTAGTAACGAAAGCACCAATCAACATTTAAAATAATTTCGATTAACATCATTTGTATTGGTATCTGAAATGACTGACACATATGATAGTTTTAGGCTATCAAAATTCATTTTAAAAAGTGAATTGTTTTTACTTATAAAGTGCAAAGGACATCATAAAGTCCATTGCACTTTTTATTTCATATAGATAATATCTTTCATATCAAAGACTTTATCAGTTAAACCAATTCGTTGTGCAGGAGTTTCTTTTTTATCCCCTCTGCCGAACGGAAGGCAAAAGTTGTAATACGTTCTTAAAATCGTTAAAGCATATTGTGCATACTTAGGATTGAAGTTCGCATAAATGTAGCTTTTCCCTTGTCCTGTGGCTGTTACCAAAGGTCGTTCCAGTATGGAAATTCGTCTGCGTATCTGTTGAATGAAGCTGTTCGTGGCATGGTCATTCACATTCATGATGGCAGACGCTAATCCATGAGTATCCAAACCACTTACATCCGTTCGACAATCTACTGTATGGCTTCCTTTATCCCTCGGACACAATGGATGTTCTAATGGGTTGTTCAGCCATACAGTAGCCTTTTTATGGGTGAAATCAACCTCTTTACAGAAGTTATGGGTTTGTAGCTTTTCTTGTAAATACAGTTCCGCTAACGTATAAAGCGATTTCGTTGAATACCCATGAAAAGCTCCCCAATCTGTTAATAATCGTTTTGCTTCTAAATAGTCCTCATACTTTTGCTTGGTTGATTTGGTCTTATCCATCTTGCTTACAAAATGATGGGCATTATACAGACGTATATCATCCGAGAACACACGATAGATGGCAGTTGCAAGGGAAGAATCATCATCTGTGACAAATCGCCATTCTTTTGCCTGTACCAATTGTTTTATCAACCAAAAATGAGCAAATGACGTATAGGTGGAATTAATATGCATCCCCTTAATCAGCTTACTTCGGTTCTTAATTTTTGTTAGTTCCTCTACATATTCAGGGTAGGTCTGGTCATCCTCTTTCGTTGGTTCTTGTGGATAGTAGGATAATCGGAAACGGTCATTTTTCCGACAAAATGAATCCAGATGGTCTTCACGATATAGAAGGGTATCTTCCTCCAACTGTTCTATGGGAAAGTCCCAATCATAGGCGACATCACTACGAAACACATATCTGGAATGAATGTCAGCCGTAATGACGACATGAGTTTGTAAAGCAGAATCATCCGTAAAGGAGCATTCCTGTTAGAAGAATTTTCGGGGACTTGAACAAAAAAGAGCCCTCTTGGTATGATACGGGGTGTCAAATCGTGTGGCGAAATGACCCCTAACTTAGTTAACCAAGGAGGACTCCAAAGTGGATTTTAACGAAAATCAGAAAATAAATCAAGTCACCGAGAATACACTCGTAGTCGGAATTGACATTGCCAAGCGAAAACATTTTGCTTGCTTTGTAGATGACCGTGGTCGGGTGCTCCAAAAATCTTTCCCAGTATTACAGTCTAGTGATGGCTTCCAGTGGTTTTATCAACGTATTTTGACTGCAATGAAAGAATACGAAAAAACGGAGGTCATTGTTGGGATTGAACCAACAGGCCATTACTGGCTAAATTTAGCCTATTTCCTTGAAGAACGGGGTATTCCCCTGGTCATGACCAACCCTTTGCACGTTAAAAAGTCAAAGGAATTGGATGACAATTTACCAACAAAACATGACCGTAAAGATGCGCTAGTAATCGCTCGTCTTATTAAAGATGGACGCTTCAGTTATCCACGTATCTTGAAAGACATGGAGGCTGAACTTCGTGTTGGATCAACGTTTAGAGGGAAATTGACAGAGGAACTTAGTGCTGTCAAAAACATGATTATACGCTGGTTAGATCGCTATTTTCCTGAGTTTACTCAGGTCTTTCCGTCATTTGGAAAGATGGCAATGGCTGTACTAGAATGTACCCCATTTCCGAGTGATCTCCATCAGAAACAAGCTGATGAGGTTTTATCCCTTTATCGAAAGATCGAGGGGCTCAAATCTCCCCAACGACCAAAAGCAGTGCGCCTCATTGAAGTCGCTGCTTATTCCATTGGAGTAACAGAAGGACGTGAGATGGCCCGTATTGAAATCGCCACGCTCGTTCGCCGTTACCATCAGCTGGAACAAGATATCGAGAGGATTACGGGGCACTTAGTTGAGCTTGTAAAAACTTCTGTAGAGTACGAGTGGCTATCAACGGTACCAGGACTAGGAGATACAACGATAGTTGATTTATTAGCTGAAATCGGAAGCTTTTCATACTATGAAGACCCACGCCAACTAATCAAACTCGCGGGGTTGACATTACGAGAGAGTTCTTCCGGACAGCACAAAGGGCAAAAGCGCATCTCCAAACGTGGCAGAAGAAAGCTGCGTGCCCTCCTATTTAGAGTCATGATGCCGATGATTCGCCATAATGAAGCTTTTAGAAAACTGCACGAATATTATACAAATCGTCAGGTTAATCCATTACGTAAGAAGCAGTCCATCGTGGTTCTATGCGGAAAACTATTAAAAGTGTTACATGGAATCAGCACGAAGCACAAAGCATTTGATGCGCAGCGAATGATGAAGGATATTCCGAGTCTCGCAGAGACTATATAGATTTCTACATCCCCCTTTACAGACCTAGACAACAGGATGACACGGAGAAGCTGGCATTATATTCACCATTCGACCTAGAGTCCCTAAAGGAGCTTCGCTAGCCTCTGCCTTATGACTAGACCGAACGAAGGAATGTAGGCACACAGATGCCCAGAGATATGGGAGGGTACGTCATCATAAGTTACGCAGAGATCCATTGTGCATCACATAATTCTCTGACACTACTTACCACAATTATCCAGTAGTGACCGCGTAGCGTACCCATATGATGGAATAGTTTCACATAATATAAAAATATTGTTAGGAAGCGTGTCGAAAATTTTTTTTTTGACACTCCACCAACGGGTCAAACCGTTGATAAATCAACATTTATAGAGGGAGGTATCAAAACTGCCTTTGCCCTTTCTCCGAATGTTGTTTAGATTGTATTGCATCTTATCTGTATTCAACCATATTTCATTAAAGGCTTTAATCTGAAAACCTTTTGTTTCATTTTTATCTAAAAATTCCAAGCAACAGCGATAGAGCCATTCCAATTTAGTGTAATAGGTTTTCATGCCGATTTCCAACATATCACAGGTTCTTCTTACCGAAGTTTTATTTAGCAATAACTTGGAAAAGAGAGGGAGTATATCGTTTCGTTTTTGATGATAGGTAGTTGATTCTCTTTTAATCGGTAACACATTGGTGTATTTTTTACATTCCTTGCATTGATATTTTTGTGAATTACTTTTACTTTTTCCTCTTTTATAAAAATAGGATTTTTTGGTGAAAGGAGTTGTTCCATCAAACTTACAATCATCTTTATGAAAAGTGTATTCTGGTTCTATTTCAATGACGGTTTGAAGCTCCACAAGACGTTTGATTTCCTCTGCAACCGCCCAATTGGAAAAGATATTTGTCGAGCAATTAAGCGTTGCCTTTGGTAGTTTTGTGACAATAGGGAGGTCATATATTGCGATAGGCTTAGCCAACCTGCTTTGTTGTAATAGTAAAAGCCTGACCTTCCTTACGTTTTTTTGCATATTCAGCTGTAGCTGTAAAAAGAACGTCAGAAGAGGAGTTCAGAGCCGTTTCGCATGAATCCTGTAGCACGCCGATGATGAAGCCGACTCCAACAACCTGCATAGCAATATCATTCGATATTCCAAATAAGCTACAGGCTAGTGGAATAAGTAAAAGAGACCCGCCGGCAACACCTGATGCACCTGCAGCAGAAACTGCTGATAGGACCGAAAGAATGAGAGCAGTTCCAAAATCAACCTCAATACCTAGTGTATGAGCTGCTGCAAGGGTTAATACGGCAATTGTCACTGCAGCACCAGCCATATTAATCGTTGCGCCTAATGGGATGGAAACGGAATAAGTATCCTCATCCAAATCTAGCTTTTTACATAAGTTCATATTAACGGGGATGTTGGCAGCAGAGCTTCGAGTAAAGAACGCTGTCATCCCGCTTTCGCTGATTGTTTTAATCACAAGTGGATATGGATTTTTACGAGTATAAGCGAATACGATAATTGGATTGACAACTAAAGCAATAAAAAACATACATCCTAGTAATACGAGTAGTAATTGTCCGTAGTCTACTAGAGCTGAAAGTCCATTTGTAGAAATGGCATCAAACACAAGACCCATGATTCCGATTGGGGCAAGGTTAATGACCCATTTCACAATTTGCGAGATCGCATCAGAAAAATTTGAAAGCATATTTTTAGTTGAATCAGCCGCGTTCCTTAAGACAAAACCAAGAAGCAGAGCCCAAGCCAGAATCCCAATGTAATTGGCATTCATGAGAGCATGCACTGGATTGTCAACAATGTTAAATAGTAGAGTTTGTAATACTTCTACAATACCGCCAGGAGGTGTTAAATCCTCAGCACCAGTAGTTAGTTTTAATGTGACCGGGAATAGGAAGCTAGCAACTACCGCTACAAAGCCAGCTAGGAATGTACCAATAGCATATAAGCCAACAATCGATCTCATATTGGTTTTCTGACCTTTTTTATGTCCGGAGATCGCGTTCATTACTAAGAATAGAACTAATATGGGTGCAACTGCCTTTAATGCACCTACGAATAAAGAGCCAAAAACGGAAACCCATTTTACATTTTCTGGAATGGTTAAGGCTAAGAGTATACCGACAACTAAACCTACAAGAATTCGTTTAACCAGGCTGACCTGGTTCCACTTGAGTATTAGATTTTTCATTTGTTTTCCCTCCGTTGATTAGCCGAGTCTACCAACAGTGTACAGTTGTACCGCTGTGGTGGAATTCTATGTATCACCTAGTTTAACATGAATATTATTAATTGTGAAACATTTAATTATATCAAAATATGGATATTTTTCTTTTGAGTGAATGATATTCATATAATTTGTAAAAAATTTAAGGTGAAATGAAACTAATTGGAAGTTATATGATAAAAATGAAAATTTATGGAAGATATTTTTGCATTATAATAATTCTATGATCATACAGACAAAAAAGGTGCCATATTATGGCACCTCTGTTTGTTATTCATATGATTTCTCCATTGTAAAGCCGCGACCTTTCACTTCGTTCACCTGGTTAATAATCATGAAAGCCTGAGGATCAATAGAAAGCACAAGATTATTAAGCTTAGGGAGTTCCCGATTTGACACAATGGTTAGGACAACCAGTCTTTTATCATGACGATAACCCGTTTCGGAATGAATCAATGTGGAGCCTCTATCCAAATGCTGTAAAATACTTTGGTTGATTTCATCGTATTTATCACTGATAATCTTTACCTGCATTCGTGATTTTCCAAATATCAATACCTTATCCAGGATGACTGTATAAATCATTACGAGCAGAATCCCGTATAGAACCTGTTCTTTGTTCGCGAAAAGCATTTGGGACAGTAGTATCAGGGAATCAAATACATACAAGGATACTGAAACTGAGATTCCAAGCTTTTTGTTTAATACAAGCGGGGGAATATCCATACCTCCGGTTGATGCTCCTGCTTTAATGACGATTCCAATACTGACACCGATGATGATGCCTGTATAGATGGCCGAAAGAAGCCGATCATCCGTAATATTCTGCAGCATCGTAATATTTTCAAAAATACCGAGAATAAATGGGAAGTAAAAGGTGCTGATTAAGGTCGTAAGCGCAAATGATCTGCCGAGTATGATGGCTCCCACAATAAACATAGCAATGTTAAAAGCGAGTACAAAAGCGGATACGGGAACCCCAAATTGATGATAGAAAACGAGTGCTAATCCGGCAGTACCTCCTGTAATTAAACCATTTGGAAGAATAAAGGTAGTGACTGCCAACGCATAAAGCGTATTTCCCAAAAGGACTAAAATAATATTTTTTATCCATGTTGAATGTGACTTAATCATATCATGCTGCTCCTCTATACGTTAGAAAACTAAGAATGGTTATATCTGTAAGTAATACTTTAATACAATTAGCTTATGAATAAAAGATTATATTATGAAACAAATATTAATAATATTTGATTGGCGGATGAATGTTATTTTTAAGGATATTATGAGTTTTTTGTGAAATAAATCAAAAATTCTACAGATGTTATTGACAAATTCACATATACTGATAAAATTTCTAATTATTGTACAATAACGAATGTAATATATAAGCAGGCTATGATTGCTATGGGTAGTACTATGGCATGAGCGGCTTCTGGAGAGATCGCAATGATATGCGACGCCGAAGGGTTCACAATCTCAGGCAAAAGGACAGAAGAGTAATAAATAAACTTTTATTTGTTATTCTGACGTGTAAAGAGATTGGGAAGCTACCAATCTCTTTTTTTGCTTTCCTTTTGTTCATATCTTCACATGGAGAAAACTGTTGCCATTAATCAAGAATAATAGTTGGAGGAATGTAACGTGGAAAAGCAGGAATTAAAAAGGGGACTGAAAAATCGACATGTACAGCTTATTGCCATTGGCGGTACGATTGGTACAGGTTTATTTTTAGGTTCCGGTAGGGCCATACAATTAGCAGGCCCATCTATCATATTGGCTTATTTAATCGTAGGAATTGCCTTGTTTTTTGTTATGAGGGCATTAGGGGAACTGCTTTTATCAGATGCAGGGTATCAATCATTTACCGACTTTGCCGCTGATTATATTGGACCATGGGCAGGCTATGTAACTGGTTGGACCTATTGGTTTTGTTGGATTATGACAGCAATGGCAGATATCATCGCAGTAGGGTTATATGTACAGTATTGGTTCGATATTCCGCAATGGATGCCGGCATTAGGCTGTTTAATCCTATTATTAGGACTGAATTTATTAACTGTTAAGCTATTTGGAGAGCTAGAATTTTGGTTTGCCATTATTAAGGTAATTACGATTCTTGCATTAATTCTTATCGGAGTCATCTTGCTATTCGTTGGATTTCAAACGGAAACAGGAACTGTTTCAGCTAAAAATTTATGGGAATTTGGCGGTCTATTTCCAAATGGGATTTCAGGTTTCCTTCTATCATTTCAAATGGTTGTATTTGCTTTCGTTGGTGTTGAACTAGTTGGTGTATCCGCTGCTGAAACGTCAGATCCGAAGAAAAATATCCCATCTGCCATCAATAAAATTCCATTGAGAATTCTGTTTTTCTATATAGGAGCACTTATTATTATATTAAGTATTAATCCATGGGAACAATTGAATGCTTCGAGCAGCCCTTTTGTACAGGTGTTTAGTTTAGTAGGTATTCCAGTTGCAGCTGGAATCATAAATTTTGTTGTCTTAACATCCGCAGCTTCAGCATGTAACAGTGGATTATTTTCAACGAGCCGAATTCTCTATAATTTAAGCAGTCATAAACAGGGACCTGCAAAATTTTCAATGTTAAATAAAAATCATGTACCAAGCAACGCATTGTTTACCTCGGCGTTTGTTCTATCGATTGGTGCTTTATTGAGTAAGCTAGTTCCGGAACAAGCATTTAGTATTGTCACAACGATTAGTGCTATTTGTTTTATCTGGGTATGGAGCATTATATTAATTTCTCATATAAAATATCAAAGAACACGTCCAGATTTACGGGAAAAGTCTAGTTTCAAGGCACCGTTGACACCATTTATCAATTATGTGGTACTTTTGCTTTTTGTATTTATTTTAGTCATTATGTTACTCGCTGAAGCAACACGACTAGCGCTACTATTGACGCCAGTATGGTTTATCCTATTATTTATCGTTTATTCATTAAGAAAAAGAAAAATGACTAATCTCTCAAATGAAAATAACATAGAAACAGGTACTATTGCGCAATAAAAAAATAGGTAACTAGCAAAAAAACTAAAAGGTGAAAAGAAGCTCGCGAATAGTTGAGCTTTTTTTTATTAACCTCTATCAAATAAGTGGAGGACTTCTGTACCTGTCGCAAGCTTTCGGTACAAAAATCATTTGCTGAATGAAGTTAAAAATTTATTACTTTCTAACTCAATATGAAGGATGTTAGGGTGAGATTAGAGAAGATATGTAGTAGATATGAGCTGAAGTAATTGTTCCATATATCTCAAAAAAATATATGAGGAGAATGTATATTATTTATAGAAGGAATGTGTCATATGAATAAGGAGCTATTAATAGATACAGATACTTGTTATAAGTTGGCTAAGCAGAAGGCTGCTAGTTATTTTTATACATTAACTGAGCAAGTGGTGCAGCAGACTTATGTTCCCGTCCTGACTAAAGATTTACAAGCCTGGAAGCAGAAGCATATTCAACGTTCCTTTCTATCTCTGTTATCGCGTCGAAAGAAAAAAGAGACTTCACAGGGATATTATCACTATATTCAGTGGCTTGACTACACAGGAAAGCTGGATGATTACCTGGATCGCAGTATATCTTATATTTACCTGAGAGATTTAGGAAAAGATCTTAAGTCAGATGAGACAAAGAGAAGAATTCGGGATGTGGTGGAAAATCTAAAAGAACATCTCACAGAGACTAAGGATGAGGAAGCTTCTACTGATACATACAGCATGGCAAGTCTTTATCGGATGGCTGAGAAGGAAGGCGTCGAATTAGCTATGATCTGGCTGGTTCAAAAGCTGAAAACGGTATCTGAAAATATCCCGAAAGGGCTTGATGCAGAGCAAGCCCAGCGAAAGCTAATCAAAATCATCGCTGGGGTCATCATGCTAGAGCTGGAGGAGAGGAGCGGTCAGGAGTCTCCTGAGGAACGAACCCGTAATTTGGATAGGGCCATACGGCTGGGTTATTGCTACGGTCTAACTTATCCCTTTATCGATGATCTCCTCGATGCAAATATCTTATCTGCTGCTGAGAGGAGGCGATATTCTGATTTGATACGGAGCACCCTGACAACAGGAACAGTACCAGAATTAGGTGAGTGGGAAGGAGAAAATGCGGCATATATTCGCTTCATTCACGCGGAGCTGCGTGAAGCCTTTGAATATATGAAGGTCAACCAGCGTAAGGAAACGAGAACTCGTTTTTTCGAGCAGGCCTATGTATTTTTTCGCTCGCAGGAGGAGGACCGCAATAAGGATTTATCGAACCAACATTACAGTAATAAAGAGCTGTTTTTGCCGGTCATTTTAAAAGCAGCCTCAGCCCGATTGATTATTCGTACGATCATTAGTGCACCGGAGGATGAGGGCTTTGACAGCCGGACCTTTTATTATGGAATCTATAATCAGCTTGCCGATGATTTTACAGATATGTTTGCTGATCTGGAGGCAGGAGCGGTTACTCCCTATACGTATTATTTGAAATATCATGAAAAGCGTCGAGATTTGATAAACCCATTTGAATTATATTGGACCGTCATTTTTCACTTAATCCATCATGTTTATCATTCAGACTCCAAGACCTGTGAAGTAATGCTAGACAGAGCAATTAACAGCCTGAAACGCTTTAAGGCGCGGGTGGGTAGTGAAAAATATCATGAAATCATGACGATTTTCACAGCGGGGATTCCGAAATTCAATCGTGTTATTCAAAAAATGGTAGATAAAGCAGATGATGTTGATTTCTTTGATAAACTGCTTCGTGATCACATGATTACCATTCTCAAAGAAGAACAAAAGGAGCAGCAGGAATTTAGGGATACAATTGAAGCCGTACGCCATCAAATCAATAAGTATCTGCCTTTACCTAAAAATCAAATTTCAGCATTTATAAAGGAGGGGATTGTGGATGCCGCCAACTATAGTCTTTCAGGTGATGGGAAGCGACTGCGACCGATTATTACATGGGTGATGGGTGTTAGGGGATATGGATTAAAGGAGTCAGACATCATGCCGCTTCTAAAATCATTGGAGTATATGCATACATCCTCCTTAATCTTTGACGACCTCCCTTCACAGGACAATGCGCCAATTCGCAGGGGACGGCCCACATTACATCAAGTGTATAATATGGCAACAGCTGAGCTAACAGGTCTTTTTCTGACACAGAAGGCGGTGGAGGAACAGGCTTCACTTGACCAATTTGATGCAAAAATAGTCCTTTCACTGATACACTATTCGGCTCAAAAGGTTGAAGAGATGTGTGAGGGACAGGCAATGGACTTAAGTTCCATCGGCAGTCCACTGACATTAGAGGAGCTGACGATTATGTCCTTTTATAAAACCGGTATTGCATTTGAAGCTTCCTTGATTATGCCTGCCCTGCTTGCCAAGGCTAGTGAAACAGAAATAGCAGCCTTGAAAGAATTCGCCTATCATGCAGGCATTGCATTTCAAATCAAGGATGACCTTCTGGATGCAGAAGGTGACCAGGCGATAATTGGAAAACCTGTTGGGAAGGATGTTGAAAATCATCGTTCAACCTTTGTCACTGTCCTAGGAGTCGATTGTGCCAAGAAAAACATGTGGGAGCATTACTGCCTTGCCTCGGACGCTTTGCAGGAAGTACCGCGTAACACCAGCTTTTTGAAGCATCTATTAAACTATATTGTGAATCGGGATCATTAACTCTATTTTCAAAGGAAGGAATGTTTGAAAATGAGCTTATTAGATATTTATTTACAAAAGAACGGAAAAACACGGTACGATGTATTTGAAAAAACTGGAATTAGTTATCATTTGTTCTCTAGCGCAAACCATAAAAGTGTCAGCGGTTATTCGATCAAACTCATCGAAGCAATGGCTAAAACAGTAGAGAAAAGTGAAGGAACGGTTCTCGATGAATTATTACAATTAGAGGACGAGAATGCATACTTTGAAGTTTTTAATGCTGAAGATTTACTATTAGCATTAAAAAATAAGGAAGAATACATTCTAATTAAGGGCGAATATAAAAAAGAAATGGTAGAAATCGCAAAGTCACAGCTTACGGATACAGAAACATTAGGTATAGAATTAGGCTCTGCTGGTATACTAGCTGTTATGGCAGAATTAATTTTGAAAGTAGTAGATATTTTCAGTAATAAAGATGATGACCTAAAGAAAATTGAAAGCCAAGTCCGAAAGTATAAATTTAAAAAGGTAAATGAAAATGAAATTTTATTATACTTAAAGCAATTAGATTACTAAGAGCTTTTTAGTAAAAAGACCAAGGAACTCCATACGTTCTTTGGTCTTTTCTGTCAAAGTGTATTGATAGCCCTACGTCAACCTCTAAATTGTCGCGCTAATTCAACCGGATGTAGACAGGTCATGGACTCAGACATGATACAAAATCCCTTCGCGCCCGTTGCGATAAGGTCTTTAACATGATCTTTTTTGATTCCACCTATGGCAAATACCGGGATACTAACCGTATCACATACATCTTTGAGAAAGGAGAGTCCTCTTGGAGGAACTCCCTTTTTACTATCTGTTGAATAAATATGTCCAGCAATTAAGTAAGTAGCCCCTAATGCTACTGCCTCTTTAGCTTCTTGTACTGAATGAACAGAGGCTCCTATTACGCTAAATGGATGTAACTTGCTTTGATATTTCCTCAAATTCTCCATAGATAATTGAATATGGTCTAATTCCAGCTTAGCAGCGACAGAAATGTTTTGATTAATGATGAGCGGAACATTGTGATGTGCACATATGTCTTTCACCTGACATGCTAATGCTTCATATTCATCAAGTGCCAAGTCTTTCTCTCGAAGCATAATGGCATGCGGCTTCCCTTTAGCTAATTGATTGACTTGTACTAAAAAGTCCTGTTTACAGAGGTTCCGATTGGTCACATAAATCAGCATAAAAGATTGCCACCTAGACTCTGATGTAGTCGGAATAGACCGGCTGCAGACTTTTTTGGACAAGCATGTCGTGGACTTCTTCAACACTTCGTTCATCAGAAATCTCAAACTGCTGATCACCCTTTTGTTCTTCCTCATGGCCGCCGACACCGACATTTACACCTGCTGACATTTTCGTTGCCACCATACCAGCAACATGATCACGAAACCCTTCTCTTTCGCGAGTAGAAATCGTAACACCGGCAAATGGCATAAACAAGCGGTAAGCCATCATCACCTGTAAAAGCTGCTTTTCGTGTACATCCTTTGAATTATTATCCGCATTGTTAATATATGGACGTATCCGTGGGACGGAGAAGCCAATTTCAGCATGCGGGTACTTTTGTTGGATTAATTTTGCATGCAAACCAGCGGCAAAGGCATCCTTACGAAAATCATCTAATCCAAGCAGCGCCCCGAAGGAAACACCGCGCATGCCGCCTAATATTGCCCGTTCCTGAGCATAAAAACGGTAGGGGAAAATTCGCTTCGATCCCCATAAATGAACCTGTTCATATTTATCAGGGTTATAGGTTTCCTGATAAACAGACACAAAATCCGCACCGCATTCACGTATATATGCGTATTCATCAACATTTAAAGGATAGATTTCAATGCCGACTGTTTTAAAATATTTTGCTGCTAGCTTAATGATTTTCCCGATATATTCAACATCTGATTTGTAGCGAGATTCACCAGTAAGGAGTAAAATTTCTTCTAAACCTGTAGCGGCAATCGCTCTCAATTCATCCTCTGCTTCATTTGGGTTAAGGACGGCCCGTTGAATTTTATTTGTCGCTTTAAACCCACAATAGACACATTCGTTCTCACAATAATTTGCTATATATAAAGGTGTAAAAAGGGTTACGCTATTCCCGAAATGCTTCTTTGTTTCCGCCATTCCCTTTTGAGCCATTTCTTCTAAATACTCTAATGCAGCAGGGGAGAGAAGCACTCCAAAGTCCTCCAATGATAACTGGTCTTTGGCTAGAACTCTCTCAACATCACGTCCTGTATAAAGGCTATAATCATACTTTTCTACTGTTTTTAACACCTGGTCCATTAAATCAGATTCTATAATCTCCATGCCTTCCTGGTACTGCATATGATCAACTTTTTTTCTACTCATTTGCCTTCATCCTCCAAAAATCCTGTTAATGGACTTGAGGCTTCTGCTTTAAAATCGAGCACTCTTCCTAAACCGGCTAAATAGGCTTCGCGTCCTGCCTTTATTGCTCGGTTAAAAGCGCTTGCCATCATGGACACATCGCTTGCTGTTGCAACGGCTGTATTACACATGACGGCAGCTGCACCCATTTCCATTGCTTCACAGGCCTGCGATGGGCGGCCGATTCCAGCATCAACAATAATTGGTAAGTCGATTTCATCCACTAAAATTTGAATGAATTCCTTTGTACACAGACCTTTATTACTTCCAATCGGTGAACCTAGAGGCATAACAGCACTAGCTCCCGCATTGACAAGGTCTCTGGCTGTATATAAATCTGGGTACATATAAGGCATGACAATAAATCCCTCCTTTGCCAGCAATTCGGTAGCTCTCACTGTTTCTTGGTTATCAGGCAGTAAGTATTTTGAATCGGAAATAACCTCTAATTTAATAAAGTCCCCACAGCCAAGTTCTCTTGAAAGACGGGCGATTCTTACGGCTTCCTCTGCATTTCTTGCACCGGAGGTATTCGGAAGCAAGGTAATGTTTTTCGGAATATAGTCAACGATATTCTCCGCACTACCTGTATTCGCTCTTCTTAAGGCTAAAGTGACGATTTCAGCCTCACCAAATTCGATAACGGCCTTCATGATATCGAGGGAAAATTTACCTGACCCTAGAATAAAACGAGATTGAAACTCATGTCCACCGATTGTTAATGTATCTTTTTTTAAAGTCTCTTTCATGAAAAAATCCTCCTTATACTTCCTCTTGTCCTAATAATAAGCGCAGAATCATATTAGCCTGGTGGCCGGCACAAATTTGCACTCTTGGTGCCATTAGACCTCTACCGACCCTTGCTTCATTTTCTAAATCTCCACATAGGTATAATTGTTTTATCGGTCTTCTTGTTTGGATTAAATTAGAGCTGTCATAACCTGCCATCCCTGATCCGGAGACAATTTTACAATCAGGGAGCTGCTCCAATGCCGTATTTACCAGCATCGCTTTGGCATTTGGTTTGTCAAAGGCCTCACAGATGACATCGTAGCCCTCAAAGAGCTCTTTCACATTGTTCTCTGAAATTCTAACGATTTTAGTCTCGATGGTAATAAATGGATTAATCTCTTCTATTTGCTCTTTAAGGGCGGCTGTCTTGGGCATTCCCAGGTGTCTGATGTAATAGCTTTGCCTGTTAAGATTACTAGGCTCAACAATATCAAAATCAACTAGAAACAGATGTCCAACTCCAATTCTCGCCAGCATAATAGCGATATTCGATCCAAGACCTCCTAAGCCAGCGATGGCAACCTTTGCTTTTTTAACTCTTTGATGGACATATGGCGTATGCCTCGCCATCATCAAGCTTTCTAATTCCTCTTCCATAGGCATGACGCCTTTGCGAATAATAGAAACAATATCATTTTCAGTTAAGGGTGAATCTTGATCGATTTGAAATCCATTTAAGATCACAATATCATCTGGACTTCCAATCCCTTCTCTTACTTGGAATGCCGTTTGATAAGTTGTTTCCTGTTCTTTTCCATTGAGGATAATTTTCATGCTGATCAACCTCCGCCTACAAATTTAACGATTTCTAAAGTATCTTCTTCTTTCAAAATGACATTCTTGTATTCTGCTTTAGGAACAATATTTCCATTGCATTCAACGGCAATTTTCGTTAAATCATAGTCTTTTAAAGTTAAAAAATCATACAAAGATTGCTCCTTCTCTAATGCGATAGATATCCCATTTACCTTCATTTTTCCACTTCCTCTCCAGAATTCCATAAAAAAAAGCACAAAAAGGGTAACACCCTTTCGGTGGTGCTCCCCATTTTGTGCTTCGTATTATTAATAATTATTTAAATTATATAAAAATGTTATCTTGTAGTCAATCACAGATTAATCTATTACTTTTGTGATTTTATAAATATTTTCTGAATACTTATGTTACAATAGCAATAAAGACTGTTAAGAAAAGCACTAATAGATTGATTCCTGATAAATATGGTTATGAAGCAGTAAGACAAGCTTTGGAAATGGATAAGCTAAGGATACTCTGCGGTACTGTAGTTTATGGATGAAAAAATAGTAGCAATTTTACTGTCGAATTGGTTTTTGACTATAGGTAGTTTTCCTTATTTGTTTGACCTTTTAATATATCCTCATAAATTTCTGGCTTGTCTATTTATGTGATATTCATCACTAGCTTCAGCATTTCGGTTTATATCCTTCCTTGAACTCATGACGAATCATATTTTCCCCTATTTAGTTTTTTTTCTAGCAGTCGCCCCTGCTTTTTTTGAGCAGAATCATTTTATATGGAGGTGCTGCCCTTTGATAGCCGTTCAATGCCATTTTTGTTGTGCAGGCAATATTGAATGAGCTATACGGTAGTAGATGTCTACCGTCAGAAAAAGTGAAACTATAATGGGAGGTCATTAAATTGAATACTAAAGGTGAAGGAGCGAATAGGAAAGGATTAATTGACAAGAAAATTTTTATACCATCTATCCTCATCATGATGGCAGTCAGTGTACTTTTCTCCATGTATGAGACAGAATCTCTTTCTATATTAAATCGGGTCTTTGATGTAATTGTGGAAACGTTTACGTGGGGGTATATCTGGTATGCGATAATATTAGTTGCAGCAGGTCTATTTTTATCGTTTTCAAAATATGGAAATATCGTTTTAGGAAATCCTACAGAAAAGCCGAAATATACTTTATTTGAGTATGCATCCATTCTCATTGCTATGGGTCTGGGTTCTACTATTATGAGAACAGGGATGATTGGCTGGACAAAGGTTGCGATTGATCCGCCCTATAGTGCCGAAGCACAATCAGCCGAAGCGTTGTTATGGGGAAGCTCATACAGCATGTTTTTATGGAGCTTTCAGGTGTTTGCGATTTTTGTTATGGCCGCACCGGCAATCGGATATGTTTTACATGTCAGAAAGAAGCCATTAATGAGAATCTCGGAAGCCTGTCGTGCAATCCTGGGAAATAAATTTACTGATGGCATTGGCGGAAAATTACTGGATGTTATTTTCTTAATTAGTATCTTATCGGGAGCAGCCGTTACCTTAGGACTGGGAGCACCAATTATTACATATAATTTAAGTAAGCTTTTCGATATTGAGGTCACGTTTGGACTAACGATGATTGTCACGATTATTTGGGTCATCCTATTTACGATCAGTGCCTATTTAGGTATTGATAAAGGAATAAAAAGGTTAAGTACCTTTAATATGTATATGGCAGGTGCATTTGCCTTATTTATTATGATAGCAGGACCGGGTATCTTTATATTAAATTATTTCACGGATACCATCGGCTTTTTATTCTCACATTATATTGATATTTCCCTTTATACAAATTCACTAGATTTAGAGGGATCCACGTATATGGAGCGAAACACAGTGTTCTGGTTCGCATATAGTGCAACATGGGCAATGCTCCACAGTATTTTTGCCGCTAAAATATCCAAGGGCAGGACGATTAAAGAAATGATTTTAACCTATTTATTAGCCCCGACACTCATTTCTTGGTTAGCAACCGGTGTACTCGGAGGGCTTGGCGTTCATCGATATCTAACAGGAAGTGTTCCTGTCTTAGATATTGTCAAGAAGGACCCAATGGCAGCGATACCGGAATTGTTGGCAACATTACCTCTCCCTGCCATTGCTATTACAGTTTTTATCATCGTAGCAACGATTTTCCTAACTACGACACTAGACTCGACAACGTATACGATTGCAGCTTATACAAGTACAAAAAATATGAGTAAAGAGGATCCTTCTAAAACATTAAGAGTGATAGTTGCCGCTATTGTGACCATTTTTGCCTTAATATTAATGAGAATTGGCGGTCTCGCCCCACTGGAGGTTCTTTCAGGTCTTATGGGGATACCGATAATCTTGATTCAGTTCTTAACCATTTATGCCGCTAAAAAAATGATGGACGAGGATCAAGCGTGGAAATATAATGTGAGAAATAAAAATACTGTAAGAAAGCAAACAACGAGGAAAATGGAAGAAAGAGAGAAAGAGGAAAAAGTAGTAAACTTCTAAGACCTTGTGTAAAAAGCTCAACCATATGGTTGGGCTTTTTATTATGGGTAAAACTTATTAATTTGCTTATCTGTTTTTGATGTTTATAACCCCTTGTATGTCGAAATTTGCAAGAATAGGGGAGTTTCTGTGACCTAATGGGGAAATTCCCCGATGTAGAAAGTTTGTTCAGTTTCTTACAATAAGGTTAAGGAATTGTTGGGAATAAGGAGGATTTACCATGCAGACAAATATTGAAGCAAATGCTAAGGCAAAGGTAAAAAAGGAAAATGGAAAATCAATTAACAATGCTTTTGCCTCGCATTTTGCTAAATCTATGTTTCTAGCCGTTTGTGGACTAGCAATCTTAACGTTTATTGGTACTAGAATGTTTACTCATATTGATTTAAATCTATATGGCTATATGGTGGGAACACTCGTATTTATTGGAGGTTTCTTCTATCGATTTATTGCCTGGGGTGAAAGACCGCCGACAAAAATCATCATCAAAAAGGGTCTTAAGCTGCTGTTTAGAAAATCAACACCACAAACATCTGTAGAGCACCTGGCTACATACAGATTTATCTGGAATAGGGGAATTTACCGATGGACCCAGCATGCTTTGATTGGTTGGGGCTGTGTTCTTGCTATTTTAGTCACCTTCCCGCTTGTGTTCGGTTGGATGTACTTCACGATGAATGATAATGGCTACTACAACATTATTGTTATGGGTGTAAAAGTCTTAACTGTAGAGGCTACTGGCCTGCTTGCTACGTTATCTTATAACGCATTAAACATCTCAGCTGTCATGGTTATTACTGGGGTAACGATGGCTCTATACCGCCGCTTGAAAAATATGCAGGCACGAGCAGAGCAAAAGTTTTTATACGACTTTGTTCCATTATATTTGCTGTTATTAGTAAGTTATACAGGTTTAGCCCTAACCTTTATGAATATGTTTTTACACGGTGCAGGACAGCCTGCGATGTCTTTAATCCATCAATGGTCGGTTATTATTACCTTAATTTATCTTCCATTTGGAAAGCTAGCGCATATTCCATTCCGTCCTATGAGTGTCTTGGCAAGAAACTACCGTGAACACTACGGAGAGCAATCCATGAAAGAATGTAAGGTGTGCGGTGATGAATTTGTTTCTGTAGAACAGTCAAAAGACGTTGTTGATGTTCTAGGAGTGAACGATATCGAGTTTAAAACGAAGGAAGGCCACCATCTTGCAGAGCTGTGTCTTCCATGTCGAAGAAAGTACCGGATTGCGCAATTCTCCGGTTTCCCTACCCATGAAGTAAAAGTGAAGGAGGCAAACCAGAATGCAAAGGGATAAGTTTTTTAGAGAAATAGAGAATGTCAGACATCCAAATGAAACCTTAATCAAAACGCATTGCTCCTATTGCGGGATGCAATGCGGGATGAACTTAAGAGTAAATACAAAAACGAATAAAATTATCGGGGTTGAACCTCGTTATGACTGGCCTGTAACACATGGAAAGATGTGTCCTAAAGGGGTTACAGCCTACCAGCAGACAAACCATGATGATCGTATTTTAAAACCGCTTATTCGTGATGATGCTTCGCTGAAAGGAACGAAAGAGGGCTTTCGTGAAGCAAGCTGGGAAGAAGCATATGATTTAATTGCGAAGAAGTTTACCGAGCTGCAAAACAACTATGGAAAAGATACACTGTCTGTTTTCAGCGGTGTATCAATGACAAATGAAAAATGTTATTTAACAGGCAAGTTTGCCCGAGTGGCACTTGGTACACGTTATATCGATTATAATGGACGATTCTGTATGTCAAGTGCGGCCGGCGGCTTCCTTCGTTCATTTGGTGTGGACAGAGGTTCCACATTACCATGGACAGATATTCATGAAACAGATTGCTTATTCATTGCTGGTAGTAACACAGCAGAATGTCATCCAACTTCCATGTTCCGTGTGTGGCATGTACAGGAAAGAGGGGGCTACCTCATTGTTGCAGATCCCCGCGAAACAGCGCTAGCAAGAAGAGCCGATGTACACCTTGATTTGCGTCCGGGAACAGATCTTGCACTTGCGAACGGTATTTTAAATCTATTAATCCAAAATGGTTATGCGGACGAAGCGTTTGTTGCGAACCATACAAACGGATTTGAAGAAACAAAAGAGCTTGTAAAAGAGTTTACTCCAGAATATACGAGTCAGCTTACAGGCGTTGCTCCGGAAAAAATCATCCGTGCAGCAGAGATTTACGGAAAAGCTCCGAATGCTGTCGTGATGTTTGCCCGCGGTATTGAACAGCAGCATAAGGGTGTTGATAATGTTTCTGCCTATACGAATATGGCTTTAGTAACTGGTAAAATCGGACGTCCAAAAGCGGGTGTTGCGACTTTTACTGGTCAAGGAAATGGACAGGGCGGACGAGAACATGGTCAAAAGTCAGACCTATTACCAGGCTATCGTAAACTTACCAATCCAAAACATGTAGAAGAGGTATGTGAGGTATGGGGCATAACACCAGAGGAAATGCCGCAGCCAGGGGTATCAGCTTATGAGATGTTTGAGTTGATGGAACAAAAAACCATCCGCGGCTTGTATCTGTTATGTTCAAATCCAGCCGTATCTGCGCCAAATCTAAACTTTGTTCGAAAAGCACTAAAAGGCTTGGATTTCATGGTATGTGCTGACTTCTATTTATCGGAATCAGCAGAGTTTGCCGATGTCATCCTGCCATCTGTTACTTGGTCAGAAGACGAAGGAACCGTGACAAACTTAGAAGGTCGTATCATTAAAATTAACAAAGCACAGGAACCAATCGGCGAATCAAAGCCGGATTGGCAAATGCAGGTAGAGCTTGCCGAACGTCTAGGAAGAGGAAAATACTTCTCTCACTTGAAAACAGCAAAGGATGTAGCTGATGAATTCAGATTAGCCAGTAAAGGCGGCTATGCGGATTACTATGGTGCTACTTGGGACAAAATCGATAAACAAGATGGAGTATTTTGGCCATGTAAGGATGAAAATGATCAAGGAACACCTCATATGTTCTTAGATAAAAAATTCTACCATCCCGATGGAAAAGCGAAAATTTGTGCTTTGCCTTACCGTCCGCCGGCAGAGGAGCCTTGTGAGGAATATCCGCTTCGCTTAACGACAGGTCGTGTTGTTTATCATTATTTATCAGGGAATCAGACAAGACGTATTCAGTTCTTACGTGATATGTGCCCGGAGCCATATGTCGAGGTGCATCCTGAAACAGCAGCAAAATATAATATGGAACATGAAGAAAGGGTCCGCTTGTTTACAAGAAGAGGCGAGGCTATTTATAAAGTGAAAATAACAGAAGCAATTAGAAAAGATACTGTTTTTGTTCCGTATCATTTTGGTCACGAACAATCTATTAATCTATTAACCATTGCAGCGCTTGACCCGATGTCACGGATGCCGGAGTTTAAGGCTTGTGCAGCTCAATTGGAAAAAGTTGAAGTAAAGAAGGTGCTATAAGTGCAAAAAAGGCTATATATCGAATTAGAAAATTGTATCGGCTGTCGTTCTTGTCTAGCCGCCTGTACACAGTGCGGTGGACATGAAGAGCGGAATCGAAACTATGTATATGATGTAAATCCTCTTAAGGACCGACAGACGATGCCGCTTATGTGCCTTCATTGTGTAAACCCGGCATGTGCAAGGAGCTGTCCGGCCCAGGCAATCCAAATTCACGAAACAGGTGCCGTTCTATCCGCATTAGTGGAAAAATGTATTGGCTGTCAAAACTGTACGATTGCCTGTCCATACGGCATACCGAAGTTCGATACCGAGCAAAACCTAATGTATAAATGTGATTTATGTATTGACCGGACAAAGGATAATATCCCGCCAATGTGTGCGAGTGTCTGCCCAACCAACACGCTTCAATGGCTGACAGATGAAGAGATTGAGAATAAGAAACAACAATTCAACCTGGATAATGATATGTGGGTGACAAGCCTGCCATATCTTGAAGGCGAAACGAATGTAAAAGTCAATTTGCCTGGTATTTTACAGGGTACAACAAAGCTGTTCTAGGAGGTAATCAGATGCCATCGGATAAAAATAATAAAATTCCCTTTAATGAGGATAATTATACACATAATATTGAGCGGAATAATGAAAGAAAGCTAGATAGACGCGGATTTATGAAAACCCTAGTGGGGGCAGCGGGTGCATTTGCTGTTTCCTCCCTTCCATGGGGAGCTGTAGCTGCCAAGGAATTGATGGGGCTTGGCGATAAGGAATATCCGCATCAAAAGATTACAGATATCAGTGACATTCCTGTTGGTGAAGCAGTCGAGTTTGCTTTCCCTGGTGAACATGATGATGCCCTATTAGTCAGATTGGCAGAGAATAAATATGTTGCCTATCAAAATGCCTGTACACATCTTCGCTGTCCAGTGTTTTGGAAAAAGGAACAGAATGTCATGTTGTGTCCTTGTCACCATGGTAAATTTGATGTTGAGACAGGCGTTCCGATTGCAGGACCTCCGCGTCGTCCTCTTCCTGAGATTCAGTTAAAGGTTGAAAATGGAGCAGTTTATGCGGTGAGGGTGAAACGTTATGAAGCTTAGGGTTTTGGGTGTAGCCGTACTATGCATCATTTTGATGCTGAATGTCATTTTTACTCAGTACATGGTTCATCAATATTATTATGAAAACTATATTAATACATTAATCTTTGGGGGATTAAACATTTTTCTTTTCCCGACTGCAATATTTGTATACAAAAAAACGATAAATGCAAAGGCGTGAATCCTATGAACAGTGAAACATACCTTGATTTTTGTTTTGTAAGAGAGAAAGCAGGAGATTTCGCAGTTGAAATTGATCGATTGCTTACAGAACTTTTTAAAGATATTCGTCTGAATTGGTACTTAGATGAAAAAACAGAAGATGGAATTGAAATTGTCGTCGCTGAAGTAAAAGGTATGAGCAGATGGCAGTCAGAAGAGGAAACCATTGAGTTTATTGAAGAGCACGCAGATGAAGAATTCTGGCAGTATTTGCAGGGCTATCAGATGAATGTATATCCTGCGAAGAGAGGATGCGGCAGCTGTGGAACATATTAAGATGGAAGATTTACAATCGTTCATTTCAAAAAAGGTTATAGTTGCCATCCTGGATAAAGAGGGTGAAGAGCAGGCTCCATTTGTGCCGAAGGAAATTCAAAGGCTTGAAATATGTCCGGATCAAACTCATTTACGTATTTATTTTGACCTTCGACAATTTTTCGCGGTTCCATTAACAGCTAATGTTTCACTAGCTGATAACGCCTGGACTGCCTATGATCAACAATCTGAATTATATTATGTAATAAAGAAAGAGCGTGAACAAAATGATTAAGAAAATCCAGCTTCCATTACAAACGATGAACTTAATCGCCGGATTTATGATTTGGGTTTTATTATCCTCATTAATGCCGTTTATTAAAGAAGATATTGCGATTCCCGAAAGTAAGCTTGCCCTTGTCACGGCTTTGCCTGTCGTATTAGGTTCTGTACTGAGGGTTCCTTTAGGGTTCTATGCGAACCAGGTTGGGGCTAGAGTAATGTTCTTACTCAGCTTTATCCTCCTATTATTTCCTGTTTATTATATTAGTGCTGCCGACTCCCTGACAGATCTCCTAATTGGTGGACTATTCCTTGGGATTGCAGGGGCAGTTTTCTCTGTCGGAGTAACATCTTTACCGAAATATTACCCAAAGGAACGTCTAGGGTTAGTAAACGGTATTTATGGTGCTGGTAATATAGGAACGGCTATCTCGACATTTGCGGCACCTATGCTTGCTGAGAAATTTGGCTGGACTACTACCGTACAATTCTACTTAGTTCTTCTGGCAATCTTCATTGCAGCTAACTTCTTCTTAGGGGATAGGAAGGAGCCAAAGGTAAAAACTTCACTTGTTGAACAAATTAAAGGCATTTATAAAAATGAAAAGCTATGGCTTTTAAGCTTATTTTACTTTATCACATTCGGTTCCTTCGTTGCCTTTACCGTTTATTTACCAAACTTCCTTGTTACGAATTTTGAATTAGAAAAGGTAGATGCGGGGATTAGAACAGCTGTATTTATTGCAGTGGCTACTGTTATGCGTCCAGTGGGCGGCTGGCTGGCAGACCGTTTCCATTCATTAATTTTGCTCATGTTCACATTTGGGGTCTATACCATTTCAGCTATTATCCTATCATTGGCTCCATCCATTGCATGGTATACTGTAGGCTGCTTGACCATCGCTTTTTGTGCTGGAGTAGGGAATGGTGTTATATTTAAATTAATGCCAATGTATTTTCAAAAGCAAGCAGGTATTGCGAATGGAATTGTTTCCATGATGGGTGGATTAGGAGGCTTTTTCCCGCCAATCCTATTGTCAGTATTATTTAATATAACGGGCCACTATGCAATTGGCTTTATGGCCTTATCAGAGGTTGCGCTTGCTAGCTTAATACTTGTAATCTGGATGTATTACCAGGAAAAAATAGCTATAACAAAAAAGGGAATGCACAGTTCAGCTAAAGAATCTAGATTAAACGTGCTTAATAATAGAGTAAAAAGAGCCTAGACATGATGCCGCTTTATTGGAATAGAAGGTAGCTAGAGAAAGGAGGGATGGAATGAAACCACAGCCGGCAAAGAATACCGTAAGTTCCTACATTATTCAAGCACAGGAACAGGAGCTTAAACGAATTGCTCTTGAGCTTCATGAAGGAGTGGGTCAAACTCTATATAGTCTTTATACAGGTATGCAGCTAATTGAAACAACAGTTGACCAGTCTATGAAAGGGTATATGGAGGATATGACTCAATTGATGGAAAAGACCATTCAAGAAGTAAGACTTTTGGCTGTTGAATTACATCCTCCTACTCTCACGACACTTGGGCTGCTTTCAGCTATGAAAACCTATTTAAAGCTGTATACGTCAACCTACGGTATTGAAGTGGAATTTAACGTCTCAGGAGATGAAGTGGATCTCCCGGAAAAAGAAAGAATCACTCTTTTTCGAGTCTGTCAGGAGGCATTGAATAATATTGCGATGCATGCTGATACGACTCAGGCAAGCATCACATTTGCTTGGAAAACAGAAGGATTATTTATTTCCATTCACGATTTCGGCAAGGGGTTTGAAGTGGAAACAGCTATGAAGCAGTCCACAGGCCTTGCATCCATGATTGAGAGAATGGATTTGATAGGTGGAAGCTGTTCCATATCATCTAAAGTCAAGGACGGGACTGCTATAGAGTTTTCCCTACCGTTATAGTAGAATAATGAAAAAAGGGGCTTGCGTAACGCAATCCCCTTGTTGTATTTAGATTGGTAATCTAAATGAGGGGGAATTGGGCTTGATTAAAATT
This sequence comes from Bacillus tuaregi, assembly GCF_900104575.1. Lineage (NCBI taxonomy): Bacteria > Bacillati > Bacillota > Bacilli > Caryophanales > Bacillaceae > Bacillus > Bacillus tuaregi. The sequence goes on along the minus strand of NZ_LT629731.1, from coordinate 3,786,821 downwards.
TTATTATGCGATGATCATGCTGTTGTCAGAATGGGCCTGAAAATGCTGTTAAATAATCATGATGATATGGAAGTTGTCGGGGAAGCATCAGAAGGTAATGAGGGAATCCAGCAGGCGCTTGAACTAAAACCGGATGTAGTGGTAATGGACTTAAGCATGCCTCATGGGAAAGACGGCTTATCGGCTACTTCCGAGCTCAAAAAATTGCTACCTGATATGGCTATCTTAATTCTAACCATGCATGACGATGAGGAATATTTATTCAGAGCCATTCAGGCTGGAGCTTCGGGCTGTATTTTAAAAAGTGCACCACAGGAGGAGCTTTTGCATGCCATTCGCTCTGTATCAGTAGGTAATGCGTATTTACATCCTAACGCAACGAAACGGTTAATGGAGGAGTATTTAGGAAGTGTGAAGCAAGGAAATAATGATACGTTTAATCTTCTTTCCGATCGAGAGAAAGAGGTTCTTACCTTGATCGCTAAGGGATTTTCGAATAAAGAAATTGCTGAACAGTTGTTTATCAGCGTCAAGACAGTTGAAACCCACAAAGGGAACCTAATGGAAAAGCTCCAAATGAAAACAAGACCAGAGCTTGTGGCATTCGCTTTAAAAAAGGGGTTATTAGGCTATGGATTATAAAGAGTGCAATCAGGGCGGTACATGCCGGTATATCGAGTCATGCTGTGAAAAGGTATTGGCTGCATTGAACTGTGACTTTGTTGGCGTGGCCATCCAAAATAGCGATGGACCGGATGTTAAATGGCATTACGCTGCTGGAAACAGTAATGATAAATACATGAGAATTACGGTCCGTTACGGAAAAGGGATAGCCGGCAAAGTCATATCTACTGGAAGGTCAATGACCGTAGAGGATTTTCCTAATCATATTATAGGTAAGCCACTTGAATATCCCATTATGCTTGCTGAGAGGCTTCTATCTGCTTATGCTGTTCCGATTCAGATAAAGGGAATTCCAAAAGGTGTTTTGTTAGTAGGGAATCGAACAAAGAGAACCTTTTCGGAGGAGGAACACCGAGTAGTATTACTGGCCGCAAAGGGGTTGGAGGAAACGTTAAACAGCAACAGGAGGAAATAACATGGACCGGAATAATCCTTTAAATAAGGAAAATAAGAACGATTCTAGTTCAAGTGATGCTACCATTCTTGTAAATGACTCTGGTGTCATTGCATATGCGAATTCACAGGCCTGTGTCTATTTTGGCTATCAAGACCATGAACTAAACGGGATAGAGATTTGTCAACTTATACCAGAAGCTGATCTTGAGAATACAAAAGAGGGGATGATCATTCATCAGTATGGTCAGCATCGGGATGGTCGTTCGATTTCTTTATTCACTCGAGTAAATTCCTTTTTTCTTAGTGAAGAGCATTATTATTTAATAGCTTTTCAGGTAGTGAAAGATCGGTCAAGACTTAACAAACAACAATCGTATCCTTTATATGAGTTAGTTGATTTATTCTATGCTCTCAATGAATCGACGATTGTTGCCTTCACAGACAGTAAAGGGAAAATTACTTACGTGAATAAAAAGTTTTGTGAGGTTTCTAAATTCTCACAAGAGGAGTTGATTGGAAAAGACCATCGAATCATCAATTCTGGGTTCCATTCAAAGGAGTTTATGAAGGAGCTTTGGCGCACGATTTCAGATGGAAGGGTTTGGCAAGGGGAAATAAAAAATAAAGCAAAAGATGGTTCGTTTTATTGGGTAGATACGACGATTGTCCCTTTTCTTGATGAGACAGGAAGGCCTTATAAGTACTTGGCCATTCGCAAGGAAATTACGGATTATAAACGGGTGGTTGAGGAGCTGAAAAAATCCATCCATGAGCTGATGGATTTGGAATTTGCACTGGATGCTTCTTCCATTGTAGCTAAAACAGACCGAAGAGGCATTATTACGTATGTGAATAAACAGTTTTGTCGGGTCTCTCAATATACAAAGGATGAGTTGATTGGGAATGATCATCGTCTCATCAATTCAGGCTATCATTCGAAGGAGTTTTTTGCAGAACTGTGGCAGACCATTGCAAAGGGAAGAGTGTGGAGAGGAGAAGTTAAAAATCGGGCTAAGGATGGCAGCTATTATTGGGTGGATACAACAATTGTTCCGTTTCTTGATGGAAAGGGGAGACCCTATCAGTATCTCGCCATACGTCATGAAATTACGAAGCGAAAAACTGCAGAGGAAGAGCTCCAGAACATGATGACGAAAATCATTGATGTCCAGGAGGAAGAGCGGAAGCGAATATCCCGCGAACTTCACGACGGTATCGGACAAAATCTATATAGTCATTTAATAACGATTAACCGACTCCAATCAGAAATAAGTCATCCACTAATTGATCAGATGCTTGGGGAGGCAACCGCGATTATAGAAGAGCTTCGTGATCTTTCATGGGCACTGCGTCCATCTGTATTAGATGACCTTGGCTTAATTCCAGCCATTCGCTCCTATCTAGTTCGCTATTCTGAATACAGTCAAATTAATGTTCATTTTGACTGCTATCTGCAAACAAGATTAAGTTCAAATAAAGAAATTACGATTTACCGCATTATTCAAGAAGCATTAACGAATATTCGAAAATATGCTCAAACGGATGAAGCCAACGTGATCATTCGTGAAATAGATGACGAAATAAGGGTCGTAATAGAGGATTTTGGAAAAGGCTTTAATCTTGAAGAGGTTTCCCGTGGTGTTGGTCTCTTTAGTATGGAAGAAAGAGCAAGAGCAGTCGGTGGCCTTCTATCTATCCATTCGGTTAAAGAGAAGGGAACAAGAATCGTTTTGGAAGTACCGATGTAGAATGAACCAAACCTTTAGTATTAGGAAGTCTGAGAAATTCGAGCTGTCAGTAAAGCTGACAGCAATTTTCTTTAATTGGCAGGTTTTCATTTGGAGCACATATGGATATTCAAAAATGTATTTGTAAACGATATAGAAGAATGCAAAGGAGGGATGTATGTGAGTGATGATAAAGCTAGGCTTGAGAAAGTACTGAAAGACTCAATCGAAATGGAAGAGGATTTAATGCGTACATATCTAATCAGTGCTGAGAGAGTTGAAGGCGACGATGAGCTAAAGGAACGCCTTGAGAATTTTGCGCAGGGGAATGCGAAACGGACAAAGCAGTTAATCGATGAGCTAAATGAAATGAATGAAGAGTAAAGTTGGTCAAGCTTGCAAAAAAGAGCCGATTTGATGTAGCGGCTCTTTTCAGTATATTATCGAACAATGAACCAGCTGTTTGTTAACTGTTCTTTATTATATTGCAACGGTTGCTTGGTTTCAGAATCTATCACCGCTCCACCTGCTGCTTCGACGATAGCCTGGCCTGCTGCGGTATCCCATTCCATTGTAGGGGCAAAGCGTGGATAGACATTGGCCTTGCCTTCTGCCACTAAACAGAATTTCAATGAACTTCCAGCCGAAATGAGCTCAATCTCTCCATATTCATTTTTTAGTTTCTCGACAAAGGCTTCTGTTTCAGGTGATAAATGGGAGCGACTGGCAACTACTTTATATGTCCCCTCGTGTCCAACCGAGATTTTAACAGAAACCGCTAATAAATCCTGCTCTGATGTAAACTGGTGGGTGCTGTACTGATTTACCTTAAAGGCACCGAGGTGGTTGGAATAATACATCACATCTTTTACAGGAACATATATAACACCTAGGACTGGTTTTTGCTGTTGAACAAGTGCAATATTCACAGTAAACTGTCCGTTGCGGTTCACAAACTCCTTCGTTCCATCCAATGGATCCACAATCCAAAGAGTATTCCATTTTTTTCGTTCCTCGTAAGGTAAATGTAGCCCTTCTTCACTTAGGATTGGAATGGAGGGATATCCCCTGCTTAAATGTTCAACAATAATCTCATGTGATTTACGGTCAGCTAATGTGAGTGGTGAGGCATCCGCTTTTTCTTCTACTTGGAAATCGGTGTGATATATTTCAAGAATTTTTTTACCAGCCTTATAGGCAGCTTTTGTTGTATCGAGTATTTGAATGGTTTCCAGCATATAAATCATCCTTAGAGTTTAATAGTTGCTTCTTTTTTCAAAATAATGAAATAATAAATGAGAGAATTAATGTCATTTTACATAAAAGGAAATCATCCTGCAAATGATTAGGAGGTAATATAATGGATTTACAGTTAGCCGGAAAAAAAGCGTTAATTACAGGAGGCAGTCGCGGAATTGGGAAGGCAGTTGCACGTCAATTGGCACTAGAAGGGGTTGATTGTGTCATATGTTCTAGAAATGAAGAAGCATTAAAAGTCGCAGCTAAGGAAATTAGCGAGGAAACCGGCCGTAATGTATACCCAGTCACTGCGGACTTGGGAAATAAGGATTCTATTCAAAATCTAGTGAAATCCGCTGCAGATTTATTAGGCGGTATCGATATTTTAGTGAATAACGGAGCCCGCGTAAGCGGAAAGGAACCGGAAGGATTTAATGAAATAAGTGAAGAATTGATCCTAAAGGACTTTGAAGAGAAATTTCTCGGCTATTTCCGTTGTACAAGAGCGGTTGCGCCTTATATGAAGGAAAATAATTGGGGCAGGATTATTAATGTGAGTGGCTTGGCAGCTAGAATGGCCGGAAGTGTTAGTGCGGGGGCAAGAAATGTATCGGTTGTGCATTTAACGAAAACTTCATCGATAGAATTAGGTAAATATGGTATAAATGTGAATGCTGTCTATCCTGGATTTACAGAAACAGAAACCATTCATGAACGAATTCCAAATGAAGCGGACCGGGCTAAGCTTGCAAGCTCGAACTCCATCGGTCGTCTGGTCAATGCTCAGGATGTGGCAAATGTAATCACCTTCCTGGCATCACCATTATCCGTCTCCATGAGTGGCGAAGTGCTGTCTCTAACAGGTGGTACAGGTAATGCAGTTCATTATTAATAAACATAAGGACGGATTTTCTGCTTCCAAAAAAGGTCGCAGAAAATCCGTCCTTTCATTTTTAAGAAGCAGAGTATGTACTTGTTATCAGGTATATTTGTGCTGTTTTGGTAAAAATAATCTATGAGGATGATTCAATATCTGTTAATATTTGTCGAAAGATAAAAAATAAATAAAATGAGGTTAGTTAATGGGCGAATTCTTTAAAAATTATCATATAAGTGACGAAATTATTAGGGCACTTACGGATATGAATTACGTAAATCCAACAGAGGTTCAGCTTAAGGTGATTCCGATGGCATTAGAAAAAAAGGATTTGGTGGTTATGTCACAAACAGGAAGTGGAAAGACTGCTGCCTTTGGAATACCGGTATGTGAAATGGTTGAATGGGTTGAGAATAAACCGCAATGTCTGATTTTGACACCTACCCGAGAGCTCGCTGCTCAGATAAAGGAGGATATCACCAATATTGGCAGGTATAAAAGGATAAAAGCTACGGCTATTTACGGTAAGCAATCCTTTGCGAAGCAAAAGCTTGAGCTCAAGCAAAAAACTCATGTTGTTGTCGGCACACCTGGTAGGGTATTAGATCATCTAGAGAAAGGAACCCTGCCGGTTGAAAAATTAAAGTATCTTGTTATTGATGAAGCAGATGAAATGCTGAATATGGGATTTATTGAACAGGTTGAGAGTATCATTCAAAAGCTCCCTGCAGAGCGGGTGACCTCTGTATTTTCAGCAACAATGCCGGAGAGTATTAAACAACTCGTTCATACCTATATGAGGAAACCTGTTGAAATTACAATAGAAGCTTCTGGAATTACGACAGATAGAATTTCTCACAGTCTTATTGATATAAAGGAAGATGAAAAATTCTCCCTTCTAAAGGATTTGACGATGGTTGAGAATCCTGACAGCTGCATGATTTTCTGCCGTACTCAGGAACGAGTCGATGATGTGATGGAGGGGTTGGATCGTGCAGGTTATCCATGTGATAAGCTGCATGGAGGGATGTACCAGGAAGACAGGTTCGCTGTCATGGACGATTTTAAAAGAGGAGAATTTCCCTATCTGGTGGCTACCGATGTAGCAGCAAGAGGTATTGATGTGGAGAATATTAATCTGGTGGTGAATTACGATATTCCAGTGGAAAAGGAAAGCTATGTTCACCGTACGGGAAGAACAGGGAGAGCAGGAAAAGAAGGGAAGGCGGTTACCTTTGTGACCCCTTATGAACAAAAGTATGTAGAGGAAATTGAGCGATATATTGGATTTGCGATTCCGGTAGTGGAACCACCTTCAAAGGAGGAGGTAGAAAACAAAAGGACTTTGTTTGCTGCAAAAATAAATGCTGCCCCGGTTTTGAAGGAGGATAAAGGAGCAAAATTAAATCAAGATATTATGAAGCTATATTTTAACGGCGGCAAGAAAAAGAAGCTGAGAGCCGTTGATTTTGTTGGAACTATTGCCAAATTAGATGGCGTGACAGCTGATGATATTGGCATCATCACCATTGAAGAAAATGCTTCCTTTGTTGAAATCTTGAACGGAAAGGGTCAGGCTGTCCTACAAGCTATGAAGGATAAGACTGTCAAAGGCAAGCGATTAAAGGTGCATAAAGCAAAATAAAGCAAAGGTGTCAGGCACCACAAATGGACAGTTTTAGGTAATTCGTCTTTTTGTGGTGCCTGACACCGATTTTAGTACATTTCTAGCATCTTATGCTGCTGAGCAAATTCAAGCCAATTTCGTTTGTTAGTTGTTCCAAGTTTTTTGCTTATATTTCTTCTATGGTTTTCAACGGTTTTAATGCTGATATTCATTGTTTTGGCAATGTCCACTTGAGTATAACCCTTGATGGTTAAAATAAAAACTTCTTGTTCTCTCGGCGAGAAGGGACTTTTCCAGACGTCATCCTGGATATTAGCATCGATTACTTTTTCATTAGCTATTTTCTTCCCCTTTAAGATTTGTTCTATTGATCTGATGATCGAATCACTTTTCAGCTGTTTAACCAGGTAGCCATCAGCGCCATATTCGAAGGCTTTCTGTTGATAATCTATTTCATCATACATGGAGAAGATAATTATCTTCCCCTTTGGCAGCAGCTTTCGCATTTCTCTTAAGGCATGGAGTCCATCTAATCCTCCGGGCATAGAAAGATCCATTAAGACTAGATCGATTTTGTAATTCGTTGCCTTTTGCAGTGCTTCACGTCCGTCTGAAGCAAATAAGATAGAAGTAATGGGAAAAGAATCCTTTAACAGCATAGCCAGTCCATCACGAACAATTTCATGGTCATCAACAATTAAGGTATTCAATGTTCTTCCCCCTTCTCAATGGTGATATAGCCTTCTATCCTTGTGGACTGTCCATTTTGGCTAATCCACTTAATATCGCCATTAAACATTTTTACTCGTTCCTTCATATGCTTTAAGCCGACACCATTGCCATTTATACTATCTAGATCAAATCCCAGTCCATTATCACTTATTTGGAAATAAAGGACCTGATCAATGGTGTAGATTTCAATTTTTATCTTTGTTGCTTTTCCGTGTCGGATGGCGTTATTGACGGCCTCCTGAATAATTCTAAAAATATGAAGACCTTCCTCTTTCTCGAGCTTTAGGTCATGAGGAATGTTCATTGTCAATGAGAAATCGGCTTTATACAGGTGCTGCCAATCCTCAACAGCGGATCGTAAAGCAGTCTCAAATCCTAGGTTATCAAATAAACGGGGACGTAATTCTTTTGTGAGGCGTTTTAAACAGTGGAGAGTTTGTTCCATCATGACATTCATTTTTTCAAGCTTTTCGTGGTATTCCGGATCCTGAACATGGCGTTTAATTCCATCTAATCCTAAATATATGCTGTAGACACTTTGGCCGATATGGTCATGAAGCTCCATAGCAATTCTTTTGCGTTCGCTTTCCTGGGCAAGCATGGTTTCCTGAATAAGGAGCTCCTGCATTTTCACGGTTTCATCATGATTATTATGACTCGGATTTTTAATCATCAAAACCTGATAGACTTGACCATCTAATTCGTGTTTTTTCATAGACATTTCAAAGTCTGTTTCAGTATTAACGTAATTTGGCATATGCGAACGAAAGCTTGCTAATGGATTTTCGTTTGCTAGAATACAGCGTTCTTCATCTTCATCTACCTGACGTAGCTGACAATAGCTGCAATAGGGTACTGACTCGCCAACCTGCCAGCCTGTAATTCGAAGAGACTGTTCGTTAATGTAAATAATCCTTCTATTTGAATCCATGATAACAATTCCTTCAGACAACTCTGATACTAGCTTTTTAAAATCCTTGTCCTTCATCATTTCACCACCACCAATAGAAAGAGATACCTTATCACTATAAATATACACAGAAAGTAAGGGGAAATTGTGAAAACTAGATGAAATCTCGCATAACAAAAAAGCCCACTCAATCATTGTTCGGATGAAGAGTAGGCTTTGGCATAATTAGTTTACAGCGGCAGCTGGCTTGGTCTTTTGAGGCTTAAACCAGTATTTATTAGCAGCTTTTCCGTAATATGCAATACTTTGCTGCTGTACGATAAAGGCAATGGTAACGATTAGAGCTGCTTCTGCTCCAAAGGAGGTTGCAGCTAATCCTATCGCAATCGACAGGTTTCTAAGTACTGTCCCGTTAACTAAAGCAATTCCATTTTCCCTATCCAGAAATTTTTTAGCCGTAAAGGTACTAATCAAATAGTTGATTGCGTAAAAGACCACTAATACAACAAAAGCAAGGGCAATCAGCTGCAGGTTAGAGAGAATAATAGGGGCCTTCATACTAATACTAACAAACACGACATAAAGCATCCCCCAGTTGCTTAAGGGAGCAAGATTTGGTTTGATTTTCTTTTGGAATTGCTCTAATGTATATTTTTTCAGTAATAGCTTAAAGGTAATATGCCCTAATAGCATTGGTACAAATACCACTAATAAGATGGTTTTCATCGTTTCGAGAATATTAACATCCACATATTTCCCTACCATGGCCAGTAAATACCATGGTGTCAAAAGCGAGCCAAGAGTTAAACCGAAAACGGTTAATTTAACAGCTGCCGGTACATTTCCTTTTTGAATAGCCGTCCATGAAATGGTCATCCCACTGGTAGGTAAAAGAGCTGAAAGCGCCAACCCGGCAAACATAACAGGATGGTTATGTAACAGCAGTTTTCCTAATAAAAACGCGATAACGGGAATAATGACAAAGTTTAATAGTAGAGAATAACCTAATACCTTTGATCCTTTAATCGATGTTAGTTCTTTTACCTTAAATCCAACCATTGTGGCATATATCATAATAATGGTTCCAATTAATATTGTAGGCTGCAAAAAGCTGGTATCAATAGCAGTACCAATAATGAATCCGAGTATTAATGTTAACGGGACACTCAAAAGCAGGTGTTTTTGTGGAAAAACATAAAGCTTTCGCATGCAACAGCACTTCCTTATGGTAAATTTAATGACTCCATTATACCCCAAGGGGTATAATGGAGTCTAGTGTTTACTTTTACCTAATATATGGTTGATTTATGTGACACGACAAATCGGTTTTATTGCTTTGAATGTCCAGGCGGGAATAAGGCGACCTTTAGTATTCTAATTCCTAAGGAACTAAGTCTAACTAATTGGTAAATTTTACATTGTCTAATGAAAAATGTTCTCTTTGTTGGCTTCATTTCATTACTTAATTGCATATTCATTCTCCTCTCTTATTCTGGAATCAAACTCCAGCCAAGATTTCCTTTCATTTTATACATAAACATTGTGTGTAAAGACCGTTTCATCCAGGCACCAGCAAGCCCAATCTCCATATCTGTTATTTTTAGATCTCTTCCATAATCAGGATATTTTTCATAATCAGGTGTCACTGGATACATGACGATGGATGCTGCTGAACCATTCCATGTCGATTTGCCAATGGAAGCAATACATGCACCAGGCATTTCTGTCATCGATTCATGGTGGGAAGGCTGCTTACCATGTATCATATCGACAATATTGAGTGCAGCAATCTTACCAATTATTCCTGATGCCATCCCCGTACGAGGAACAGTGGCCGTGATAACCGTTCCATTCTTCGTGATATGTGGCTTTGAAACAGATCCTGGTGGTGCGAAGGCAATTCCAGCTGCAAATATATTTGGATAGAACGGAGATTGATAGGTGGAAGGCCAATCTGTTGCCTTAAGCTCCTCCCATTTCTTTCCGTACCCTCCATCGACCAGCATGAAACCGGCAGGGTTTGTTAGTTTTGCTGAAATATCGTTTCCATCTTGGTCGATATATTTAATTTTCGTTCCCTTGAATTGCGGAATCAGCATCGCAAAATCATATTCTGTTTCGCCAAATTCGCCTTGATAGTTTTCCCAGTAGACCTTTCCCTTTTCTACCTTTGTAACGGCTGTTTGAACCTGATAGTAGATGTTTTGCTCAGAGAATAGAGATTTCATAAATGATTCTGACTTCATAATATAGCCGTGCTTGGAAGCGTGTACACCGCCAACCCCAAGGTCTCCTAAGTGTGGTTCGTTTGACATCCACATAATGGTTGCTTTATCTCTTAATCCTCTTTTAACAAGATCATTATGCATATTTGTAATGTATTCTAGAGCAGCACCCTGACAGGTAGCCTGACCATGCCCGGTTCCAATAAGAAGCTTTACCTTTTCACCCTTCTCCATTCTTTTTACCTGTTCAAGATAGGCATCACGTGCCATTTTGGCATGATGAATATTACAAATGGAATGTGATGTATCATGATCAGGTCCTAATCCTTCTGTGCCTTCAAAATTCAAATGCGGTCCAGTTGCATTTATTAGATAGTCATATCTTATTTTTTGCTGCTGTCCATCCTTTGTCTCCACTAAAACAAACTGATCATCAGGGTGTATCTCTTTTGCAAAAGCCTGAACAAAATGAATATTGTGTTTTTTGAAGACAGGCGCTAATTCAAACATTGTTTTTTCCGGAGCCATTTGTCCAATTCCAACCCATACTAATGAAGGAATGTACGTAAAGCGTGGCCAAGGATTAATAACAGTTACATCGTGCTCCTTACCCAATTTCTTTCTTAAATATAAAGCAGCTGTTTGACCAGAAAATCCGGCTCCTATCACAACTACATGCGACATATGAAATCCTCCTTGTTTTTAATACTAACTAGGGTATAAAAATGATGAAAAATTTTAGTTAATTCCTTTTTGTAGTTAAAAGATACCATGTTTTACATCGTTACAAAAAGAATAAAAACCATATTTATAAGCAAATAGGGGATTACCCCTAATTGAGTTCGTTAAGTGGTAAAAGTATTGAACATTTAAAGAAATCCAGTATAAAATGGGTTCACCAATACCGAGCAGGGTATAAAAAGAAAGGATGATTACGTTTGAAGAAAAATTTAGGAGAAAGCTATAATCCGCTTTATTTTCTAGCTGCATTAGGAAGCGGGGGGCTAGGAGTTTCTTTTTTCATGTATTTCATGTTTTTAATTAAACATCCGGGCAGACCAATGGCTAATTTTGAACATATCTTTCCCGTTTTAACTGGAGACAATCTATTAGTCAGTATTTTAACAGGAGCAGCTCTTCTATTAATACTAATCTTTGCTTATAAGCATTTCCGACTACTTGCATGGAATGTTAGAGAGTATAGGATTTTTAAAAGAACGGCAGCCTATCAAAAGCTGAAAAGCTCAAATGCAGAAGTAACATTAATGGCGATTCCGTTAACCCTAGGGATGACGATTAATGTCCTATTTATCTTAGCTGGCGTTTTTGTGCCAAATCTATGGAATTATGTGGAGTATATGTTCCCATTTGCATTGCTTGGATTTTTTGCCATTGGTGTTTATGCAATGGTCCTTTTCAAGAATTATTTTACTCGCTTCATTCTTAATGGGGATTTAGATTTTGTCCAAAATAATAATTTAAGTCATATGCTAACGGTGTTTGCCTTTGCGATGATTGCAGTTGGTTTTGCAGCACCTGCGGCCATGAGTCATACACTTGCCATATCTGTAATTGGAACGGTGATGTCCATTTTCTTTGGTAGTATTGCATTTCTGTTAATGTTCTTGAAGATGACTCTAGGTTTTAAGTCTATTTTCAAGCAGGGGATTGATAAAGCAGGCAGTCCGAGCATTTGGATGGCGATTCCTATTTTAACTCTATTAGGTATTACATTTGTCCGTCTATACAGTGGCATAAACCATAATCTTCTTCACATTCAAGAGCCGTCTGCGATTCCATTATTTGTTGTCTTAACCATCTTTGTTTCTATTCAAGTAATGTTTGGATTAATCGGTTATACTGTCCTTAGTAAAAATGGTTATTTTAATGAGATGACTAAAGGTAAGGGAAAAAGCCCTGGAAGCTTTTCCTTAATCTGTCCAGGTGTAGCGTTCATGGTTCTCGGAATGTTCTTTGTTCATTGGGGTTTTGTAAAAACAGGAGTGATTACACCATTTTCCATTGTTCACTATGTCATGCTGGCTCCATTTGTCCTTGTACAGCTCAAAACCATGCAAGTATTGCTTAGATTAAACAAGAAGCTATTTTCTAAAACAAAGGAGGATGCTCCATTTGTAATTCCTACAGGAACAAATAACTAAACCACAATATAAATCTGAGATTCTCATAAATAACAGGGGATGGTTCTCTTGCTTCAGCATAAGCGAGAATAACCATCCCCTTTCTTTTCGCTTTAGATAAGATGTCATCCTTTTTGTCCTTTATTAACTATTATATAATTAAGTTATAAGGTACAAGAATATACCAAAACGAGGTGAAGTCATGACAGGTACTATCACTGTTATTATGATTTTTTCGATACCCATCATAGCGATTATTACAGCCCATTTTCAAAAGCAATTGAAAATCAAGCGAGGTATGCTGAAGGATGAAATAGAGCTAGAAAAGCTTAAGCATGAAAACTATTTATTAGAAACAGAGAAAATGAGGCTTGAATTAGAAAAGATGAAGCAGAATACAATGGAGAACCCTTTTGATATAAAAAAATAATAATAGTTTTCATGAATATGACCTCTTTAAAGCTTGACATGGTGCAGGATGTCAACCTTTTGAAGAGGTGTTTTTCTACTATTGGCAAGCTTTATCGTTTTCCGACATGGCTAACGGTGTTGTTTTAGCTATCCCATAACCATTATTTACTTGTGTAGATGTTGATGGCATCTCTGAGGAATTCAGCGATACCTGGTTGGTTCTTATCGTAATAGGCTTTGAAGCGTTTGTCGTCAACATACATTTGTGCCAAGCCTGCATGGGCTTCTTTATTATATTCATGCCAATAGAAGCAAAGCCATTGCTTGTGGAGGTCAGCTGCCTTTTGTGCCAATTCTCCGGCTGGGTCATCTGTCGCAAAAGCCTCTGCTAATGTTTCGTGTAGCTGCTTCTCTAATGTAGTTACTTTTTCGTATTCTTCCTGTGACATGTTCATAAATTTTTCATTTGATTTATTAACCGTTTTTTCACCATACTTTTGGCGGATTTCTTCACCATATTTCTTTTCGTTTTCTTCAATCATTTTTTTCTTAAAGCCTTCAAACTTTTCTTTGTTAGCCATTGTTATTCTCCCTTCCTTTGAGGCGATTGTTTTATTGACATTTTCAATTAACAAATCGAGCTGTTTTCTTTTTTCAAGGAGCTTTTGCAGATGATCCCGAAGCGCTTTCGTGCCATCAAAGTTTGGATCTGTCACGACTTCTTTTATGTTATTTAACTCTAAACCTAATTCTCTAAAGAAAAGAATTTGCTGTAGTGTATCTACCTCAGCCTGACCGTAAATCCGATAGCCTGATGAATTGATTCTTGCCGGCTTTAGAATTCCAATTTCATCATAGTAGCGGAGTGTTCGGGTGCTGACTCCTGCCAGCTTTGCCAGTTTTTGCACGGTGTATTCCATCATCTCAAACCTCCCTGTAACTACACGATACACCTTTACGTAACGTCAATGTCAACTCGTTTATTAGGTTTTTTTATCTCTGCAAAAGTCAGAATCTGTTTTTGAGCATCATTATCGGGGAGGTTTTTGTAAATGAGTGGTTGTGGTACATTTTAAATAGATAAAAAAATAAACGATAAAGTAGGGAAGTGTATGTCAGAGTTAGCAGATAAATATCCAATTATTCCAGACATGCAAGAGGGTCTGGAGGTGATCTGGTTTAATCCAAATATTAAGCCTCCCCAAGCCTCCACACTTACTGCCGCAGACATTGAGGATGCACGTCAAAGGCTCGAACGCTTTGCACCATACATTGAGAAGGTATTTCCTGAAACGGCAGGGAATCAGGGAATGATTGAATCACCTTTAAAGCACATTCCGAGGATGAAGGCAGCTTTGGAAGATTACTATCAGAAAGAACTGGAGGGCAGGCTTCTCCTAAAATGTGACAGTCATTTACCGATTTCTGGTTCGATTAAGGCAAGAGGCGGCATCTATGAAGTATTGTATTTCGCCGAAAAAATTGCCCTAGAGTCTGGCGGCTTAACCATGGCAGATGACTACTCTGTTCTTGCAAGTGAAAAATACAAGCAGCTATTCTCCCATTACTCTGTATCAGTAGGCTCTACTGGAAACCTTGGTTTAAGTATTGGCATCATGAGTGCAAAGCTAGGCTTTAAGGTCACTGTTCATATGTCAGCTGATGCTAGGCAATGGAAAAAGGATTTGCTGCGAAAAAAAGGCGTCACGGTTATTGAGTATGAAGCTGATTATGAAAAGGCAGTGGAGGAAGGCAGGAAGCAAGCCAATCAGGATCCAAACTGCCATTTTATCGATGATGAAAACTCACAAACTCTATTTTTAGGCTATGCGGTTGCAGCTAAGCGTGTTGAGCATCAGCTAAAGAAACAAGGGATAACAGTAGATGCAGAGCATCCGCTATTTGTCTATCTTCCTTGCGGTGTTGGCGGCGGACCGGGGGGCGTGGCATATGGACTGAAGCAAATATATGGTGAACACGTCCATTGTTTTTTCGCTGAACCTGTTCAAGCACCATGTATGCTGTTAGGAGTTATGACTGGGCTGCAAAATAAAATTTCTGTACAGGATATTGGATTATCAGGACAGACAGCAGCAGATGGCTTGGCGGTTGGCAGAGCATCAGGCTTTGTTGGCGAGGTGGTTGGAAACCAGCTGGATGGACTTTTTACCGTTATCGATAACCGGCTGTTTCAACTTCTTTCGCTATTAGCAAAGGAAGAAAGTATTGAAATTGAACCATCCGCTGCAGCAGGATTCCCAGGCTTTTTTTTAACCCAGCAAAATCTAGACTATTATAACCGCTTTGGTCAGCAAATTATGAAAAATTCAACACATATTATTTGGGCGACAGGAGGTAGTATGGTACCACAGGATGAAATGAAGGGATACCTTGATAAAGGGAATGAGTTGAATAACAAGAATTCATCAAACTGAACAGGCTGACTTGCCCACTCATTGGACAACTCTCCCGCATATTCTAAAGTAGGTAAGCTAATAAAAAGAAAAAGGGAGAGGGTACGATTATGATGGATCCAAGACATTATGGCGGACATCACAGCGGGCATCATGGGGGACACCACCATGGAGGACATCATGGCGGACAGCACCATGGCGGGTACCATCATGGACAGCACCATGGCTCCGGGGCACCGTTCATTGGCGGCTTACTAGGTGGCTTAACGCTTGGTGCGTTGGCGTCACCGGGTTATGGAGGCTATCCTTACCCTGCGCCATATCCTTATCCGGCCCCATATCCATATCCAACACAATATAATCCATATGCTGGATATCCTTACTATTAAGGTTATTAGGAAATAATCATAGAAATCCCCTGTTTACTCCACCGAGGCTATAATCTGGAGCAAGCAGGGGATTCTTATTTGTTATAGAGCTTTCTTCTGAATCATGATTGAGGCAGTCTTGGCCTGTGTGCACTTGATAATTAGGATTAATCCAGTGGTAAGAAGTCCTAACAGGAAGGAGATGACACCACCCCAGGAGAAGTGATCCCAAAAGAAACCTCCAAATGATCCAACAAATGAAGAACCTAAATAATAAAATAGTAAATAAAGGGAAGACGCCTGGGCTTTATTTTGTTTGGCACGCTCCGTTACTAAGGCACTGACAATCGAATGGGCTGCAAAAAAGCCAAAGGTAAAAATGGAGATACCAATGATTTTTGCGAGTAAATTTGGAAACAGTGTGATTACTGCACCAATAATCGTAATCAAAAAAGACCATTTTAATATCATACTCGTTCCATATTGCTTTGCTTTCTTCCCCATATAAATGGAACTAAAGGTACCAAATAAATACACGATAAAAATAAGACCGATAACGGTTTGACTTAAATTATAGGGGGGCTTTATTAATAAGAAGCCGATGTAATTGTACATCGTTACGAAGCTGCCCATTAATAGAAATCCAAGTACAAACAGAAAGTTGATATTTTTATTGAACAAATGCATTTTATAAGACGGCCAGATTGATTTCCAATCAATATTCTTTCTAACAGGAGTGGAGGGTGTCGGAAGAGTGTACCAAAAGAAAAGACTTAATAATAGTGAAATCACTCCGATTACTGCAAAGGCAAGCCTCCATGAAAAAAGGTCTGTCAATAAGCCTGTAAAAAGCCTTCCAGTCATACCCCCAATGCTTGAACCGGAAATATAGAAGCCCATGATCATGACACTGTCTCTAGGTGTAAATTCTTTCCCAATAAAGGCCATGGCAATAGAGGGTATACCTGCGACAAAAATACCTAGCATGGCTCTAAAGAGTAAAAGCATCATATAGCTGGAGCTCAAGGCTGTTAGGATGCCAAGCATCGAGGTGAGAATCATTGAGAATACCATGATATTTTTCATACTGATTTTATCCGAGAGCGTGGCTGCTGCTAACATTGAAAAGGCGAGTAAACCAGTTGTAACTGATAACGTGAGACTGGCAGCCGGCGCTGATATATGAAAATCGTTTGCAAATAGCGGCATTGTTGGCTGAACTGTATAGATAGCGGCAAATGTTACGAGTCCCGCAATAAGAAAGGCAAGCTTTGCCCTTTTAAATTCCTTTGAACCTGATTGAATTGAATCCATTCTAATTTCCCTCATTTCCAATCTTTTCATATGATTCTTTACTATACGCTGTGATATCTTATGTGTCTAATTTATAATAGTCATAAGTACCATGCGTTTTAGTTATGATAAAGGGGGAAAAGGAGTTGGAATGGCATCAATTAGAGAATTTTATTGCAGTGGCAAAATATAAGCATTTTACAAGGGCAGCACAGCATCAATTGATATCACAGCCAGCTTTAAGTCGGTCCATCATCAAATTAGAGCAGGAGTTAGGGGTGCCCTTATTCTTTCGCGATGGAAAATCAGTGGCGCTAACCAGGTATGGTGAGATTTTTTTAAAGAAAGCACAGCAGGCTAAGGCTTCTATTGAGGAAGGAATGGAGGAAATACAGGAGAAAATCTCTGTTGATACAGGGGAAATTTCTGTAGCATTTCTCCATACACTCGGACCACATCAGATTCCCAACCTAATAGCGAGCTACAAAAAGTTATATCCCAATATCAGCTTTCAGCTCTATCAGGGGGCAAATGATTACATACTAGGTCAGGTGGAAAAGGGAATTGCGGATATGTGTTTATCGGTTCCGCCTACTAAGAATGACCGAATACAATCGACCATCCTACGTACAGAGACGCTTTATGTTGTAGTGCCAAAGGAGCATCGGCTTGCAGGGGATACTTCTGTTTCGTTTAGTAGCTTAAAGGATGAAGAATTTATTTGCTTTAAAAAAGGATTTGGACTCCGATATATCTTTGATGAAATGTGTTCTAGCTTACATGTAAACCCACTCATAACCTTTGAAGGAGAAGAGGCAGCAACTGTCGCTGGCTTTGTCATGAAGGGAATGGGAATAGCGATTCTGCCAAAAATTAGCGATATTATGTTTGATAACCTTTGTTTTTTAGAAATTAACGACTACCCTTGCCAAAGAAGGATTGCTCTATCGACTTTATCGGATATAATGCTTTCTCCTGTTGCCAAAAGATTTAAGTCGTTTGTTATTGAAAATTTCCCAACTGAATAGAAAAGTAAGTGATTGATTATCACTAACTATAAAAATGGTAGAAGGAAATCGTCTTATATTGATATAATATTAGGATGAGTGTTGACAAACAAGTAGTTACAAAGCCGTTTTTTTGCCTTTTTTGGTAAAAAATTCGGTTTTTTGTGAGCTGAACGATAGGGAGAATGAAATATGTATGGTGTAGTATCTAATCGGTTTCGGTTTTGGACCTTGGTTGTTACAGTAGCCGTGTCTGGTTTTTCTCAGGGAATGCTGACACCTTTAATCGCCATTATTTTTGAGCAGGATGGAATCCCTTCGTCTGTAAATGGACTTCATGCAACATCGATTTATATTGGGATGCTTCTTGCCGCACCGTTTATGGAAACGCCGATTCGAAAATTCGGATATAAGCCAATGATTATGACGGGTGGCATTATCGTCATCACCGCTCTTGTCTTATTTCCAGTATGGAAATCGATCTGGTTTTGGTTTATCCTGCGACTATTAGTTGGTATTGGTGACAATATGCTGCACTTTGGGAGTCAAACCTGGATTACCTCTTTTTCTCCGGAACATAAAAGAGGGCGAAATATCTCTCTCTATGGTTTATTTTTTGGTCTAGGCTTTGCGGGGGGACCAATGATGGCCCGCCTTCTCGAGGTAAATGAAGCATTGCCATTTATGCTCTCAGCAGGTCTAAGCTTGTTAGTATGGCTGCCATTATGGCTTCTTAGGAATGAATTTCCGGAAAAAAGTGAAGAAAAGAGCTCATTTTTTGATACCTTCAGTCGGTTCGGTAAGGCATGGAAATATGGTTGGATCGCGTTTTTATTCCCATTCTGCTACGGGTTTTTAGAGGCTTCATTGAATGGGAGCTTTCCGATTTATGCATTAAGAATTGGTATCGATGCTCAAAATGTGGCCTTTATCTTACCAGCCTTTGCTCTTGGAAGCATTGTCTTTCAGTTGCCTTTAGGGATGCTAAGTGACCATTATGGAAGAAAAAGCATTCTGATGGTAGCTTTAATTATTGGCTTGACATCGTTTACAGCGGCAGGACTGATGAAGGAATCGGTTATGGGATTAGCAGTTTGCTTCTTCATTGCTGGTATGCTTGTCGGCTCGACCTTCTCACTTGGTGTTTCGTTCATGGTTGACTTAGTTCCCAAACACCTTCTAACAGCCGGAAATATTATGTGCAGTATTCTGTTCAGTATCGGAAGTATAAGCGGTCCATTTGTTGGTGGATTCATGATGCAATATGTTGAAGGAATTAACCTCTTTTTCACAATGAGTATGATGCTAGGGCTTGTGCTACTGGCGCTTATTTCCTCCAAACCTAAGGTGGAATCAGCTGATTTAAATAAAACTGCCTAGTGGACCAGGGTGTCAGTACTATAAAAAGACAAATTCACACATTTTGTCTTTTTACGGTGCTGACACTTTTTTTGTCTATTTATCCGAGTGAGTTAGACGCAAATTCGACGGGCGAATTTGATTTAGACCTTGTAGTTATTTTGTCTAAAAAGCTGAAAAAAATCTTCATACAATTTGTGTATTGTTTAGGTTTTTTTTTCTTGTTAATCTAACAAATATACAGAAAAGTCAGAACTTTCTTTAAAAATATGAGATAAGAAGGTTGGAAAGGTAGTGATAGTTCAGTGTTATGTATAGAAACTGAGTTTCCTTAGAGGATTACTAAGATAGAAATGCAGATATAGGAATTGCTGTGCAATTAGTACGGATCCTGTTAATCCTATCAGGCTTGAATCCATTCTATTAATATTGAAAACGTTTTCCTTGCTATAGCAAAAGATGAAAGAAAAGAATATCTGTCTTTAAAGATTAACATTCAATATAAAAGTCTTCAACCAATTTAGACTGTAATGAAGATGGAGGAATAATATGGGTAATTTGAAAAAAGAGGATATTATTGTTGTAGATAAGAAGGTTGCTAAGCAAACGGTTGTGGTTACTTCACTTGGTAATGCCATGGAATGGTTTGACTTTGGTCTCTATGCATATTTAGCAGTTACGATTGGTAAAGTGTTTTTTCCTGAGATTGACCCTGCCCATCAATTGATATATGCATTTGCCACTTTTGCGATCGCCTTTATCGCGCGTCCACTGGGTGGCTTAGTTTTTGGGATGCTGGGAGATCGAGTGGGTCGAAAGAAAGTCCTCTCTCTTACACTCATCATGATGGCCGCTTCTACGTTGTTCATCGGCCTTATTCCAAGCTATTCCACTATCGGTGTTGCTGCTCCAATCTTGCTATTGATTGCCAGGCTAGTCCAAGGATTTTCAACTGGAGGCGAGTATGCTGGCGCCATGACTTATATAGCTGAATCAACATCGGATAAAAAGCGTGGGTTTCTAACAAGTGGTTTAGAGGTTGGAACCGCCGTAGGGTTTTGTGCCAGTGCCGCATTAGTCACTTTTTTGACATACATTATCGGTCCTGACAGAATGGTTGAATGGGGCTGGAGAATTCCATTTTTGATTGCTGGACCTATGGGGATTATTGGATTTTATTTGCGTTCTCGCTTAGAGGAAACACCTGCATTCATGGCAATGGAGGAAGCAAAGGAAGAAGATCGTCATCGTGCATCTTTGAAAGATATTTTGACAAATCATTGGAAGCCACTCCTCATTTGCCTAGGAATTGTGTTCTTTTATAACACATCGCTCTATATGGTTCTCACGTATATGCCATCTTATTTAACTCAAGAGCTTGGCTACAGTGAAACAAAAGGGTTAGTTTTTAATCTTCTTGTGATGATTTTGCTGATTCCGATTATTTTATGCATGGGTTATTGGAGCGATCGCATTGGCCGCAATAAGATTGTTAAAGGAGCTCTCATTGCTACAATTGTACTTAGTGTACCAGCCTTTATCATGATTAGTTCAAACAGTAACCTTGTTGTTTTTGCTGGATTGTTAATCCTTGGCATTACGCTCGCTGCTTTTCAAGGTGCACTTCCTGCAACATTGCCGTCCCTATTTTTTACAAAGGTACGCTACGGATCACTTGCAATCACGTATAATATTTCTACCTCTTTATTTGGTGGCACAACTCCATTAGTGATTGCTTGGCTCGTGAGTTTGACGAAGAACAGTATGGTTCCGGCTTATTACCTGATGGCCGTTTGTATCATCGGACTTGTAGTCGTTGGCTTTTTTGTAAAAGAAACTGCCGGCAAGTCGTTACGCGGATCTGCACCAACGGTAGATGATCCGAGTGAAATTGATGAGATATTGAAAGATCCAGATAAAGCTCTCTGGTGGGAAGAGGAAATGCCGTTGGAAGAAACGGTAGAAGGTAAGTATAATCCTAGCGTAACGGCAAAATAACTTGAGAATAAATAAAGTAAAACACCTTGTAAAAGACTTATTTATGAGGTGTTTTACATTGTTGAAGCATAAAGCATTTCGAAAGAATAATTTATTGTAAAAAAGTAACATGCATGCTGAACTAAATGGAGACTATTGACTTTATAACAACAAAATTAGAAATCACGAAAAAAATATTATCGTTGTAATAATATTATGTATTCTAAATTATTGTAATAAAACGACAACTAATATATTATTAGATAGAAGGATACAGGGGTGAATTCATTGAAAAAGGTATATGAAAGATTACAAAATGGTCAGCTCATTCAAAAAATATGGGAAGCAAGAAAACAAATTAAACCATTCATTTCGTCAACCCCATTGCTTCACTCTTTATCGCTCTCTGAAAAATTAGACTCGAATGTCTATCTTAAGCTAGAGAATCTTCAGAATATTGGCTCTTTTAAGGTTCGTGGAGCGGCTAATAAAATTATACATTTGTCAGAGGAAGAAAAAAAATGTGGGGTCACAACCTTTTCAACAGGGAATCATGGTTTGGCGGTCGCTTATATTGCACAAAAACTAGGTATACAATCTACCATTTGTATTTCTAACCGTGTTCCAAAGGCAAAAGTGGAGGCACTACAAAAATCCGGTGCACAAATTGAAATGATCGGGGACAGTCAGGATGATGCAGAGAAATATTGCTATGAACTCGAAGAAAAATTCGGTATGACTGTTGTTAAGCCATTTGATGATCCTGATGTTATTGCTGGTCAAGGAACAATCGGGTTGGAGATTCTCGAAGAAATTCCTGATCTTGAGGCAATGCTTGTGCCGCTATCTGGTGGGGGTTTATTAGCAGGTACAGCTCTTGCGTTAAAATCGATTAACCCATCGATTCAAGTGATTGGTGTCTCAATGGACAGGTCACCAGTCATGTATGAGAGCATTAAAGCAGGGGAACCTGTCGTTTTGAGAGAGCAGTCTACATTGGCTGATAGCTTACTAGGCGGAATAGGATTAGATAATGAATATACTTTTAAGATTATCAAAGAAAATGTTGATGATTTTATTCTCGTTTCTGAAGAGGAAATTGCTGAAGGTATGGGATTCATGATGGATGGCCACAGAATGGTTGTTGAAGGAGCTGCTGCAGTTGGTATCGCTGCTGTTTTAAATAAGAAATTATCAAAAACTTATAGGAAAGTTGGTACGATTGTTACTGGGTGTAATGTTGATTTATCCGTTGTCACTCATGTCCTTCAAAATTATTTGCAAAAAAATAGATAGTAACAATTAACTATTAAGGTTGAATTGCTACTAAATGATGACATATGAAAGGAGATGGTGAATATGCTGTATGTTAGTAATATTCTCGAGTTTCCCTTATTAAAAACCTCCAAAATAAAATCAGGTAAAGCCGTTTTAGGTAATCGGTTCATTGAATGGGTTTCGGTGATTGAGAGCCCGGTTGAAAACTTTGTCAGAGAAAATGAATTTGTCCTTAGTACAGGAATTGGCTGTCATGAGGATACTGATATTTTATTAGAATTTGTTAAAGATGTATATAATTCGGGGGCATCTGCCTTAGCCATTGCTACAGGTCGCTACATATTTGAAATTCCTGAGGAAATCATCCAATTTGCAGAGGAAAGAGATTTTATTTTAATAGAAATTCCATGGGAGATTCGTTTCGCTGATATCATCCATGAAGTGATGAGAGAATTAAATCTTATTCAACAGCAGGATTTAAAGCGTTCAAAAGGAATTCATCAAGCGTTAATTCAAATGATTTTAGATGGAAAAAACTTAGAGCAAATTTCAAATTATGTAGAAGAAGAGCTTAACCTTCCTATCTTAATATTAAATAATAAAGGAAATCCGGTAGCAGGCAGCGCTAAGCAATCAAAGGTCTTTAGTATTAGAAATCAATTATTGAAAAAACAAAAAAAACAGGAAGCATCCAACCATCCTTTACATTCTAAAATAAGAAAAATATCGGATGATGAAGCAAATCTTTATCATCTCCCCATCCAAACGAATGGAGTACACGAAGGGGAAATATGTGTTATTTCTGATATACAGTATCAATTGAATCAGCAAGAGATTCATATTATGGAACATGCGATGATGGCTTGTGCCCTATGGTTTTCGCGAAATAGCGTCGTGACAAAAGCAGAGATGCGCTTGCAAAATGACTTTCTATTAAGGCTGGTTAAGGGTGAGAATCTGTCCGAGGAATATAAAATGGCAAAAGCGGAGCAGTTTCAATACAATTTGACTATTCCATATGAATGTATTATTGGGTATCCAGAAAATTTTGAAGCCTTCATTGAAAAAAATCACAAAAGGCACACCAAAAATAATAACGGGCTTGAAAGAATGATTATTTACATAAAAGAAGAATTGTTATTTGCAGCAGAAGCAGTTAAACATCAAATGTTATTTGCCTATGATGGTGATTTAGTTATTATTTTTTTAGAAGTAACGAAGGAATCAAATACGGACTCTGTTAATCACTTTTTAGACTTGTTTGAACGAAGAGTACATCACTTATTTCCTAGTTTGACATTTTCATGGGGAATCGGAAAACATAAGGAAGGGAGAGGAGATTTTTCCAAAAGCTTCAAAAAAGCGAAAGCCGCATTAGATATGGGAAGGACTCAGATTGGAATTGGCAAACGGGTCAATTTTGATGAAATGCGTATGAACCAGTTATTACTCAATTTGGCAATCAATGAAGAAGTCCAAGAAATCATAGCTGCCCCTATCTTGCCATTAGTTGAGTATGACGAAAAACGGGATATGGATTTAATTAATACGTTCAAAGCTTATAACAGAAATAGTGGAAATGTAAGTCAAACAGCGCGTGAACTAAATCTTCATCGACAATCACTTTTATACCGGTTAAGAAAAATAGAATCATTAACAGGACTATCACTTGTTAATCCAGATGATCTTTTCCTATTGGATTTTAGTGTGCGAGTTTGGTCAACAGGGGTCATAAAGAGAGAACAAATCGATACAAATCTCTCCAATATCAATGGACTATAAAAAAAGGAGTTTGGTACAGAGTATCTGTGGCAAACTCCCTTTTTTATGTACTTTTCAACTAAAAACGCAGCGAAAAAGAAAAACTGTCTACCGTATGCTTCAAATTGTATAAAAATAATTTCTGAAAATTCATACATATTAGCGAATGTTTTACGACGACATTCCCCCTATAATGAAGATAACAAAAGGTCATAACTTTTAAAACACAATATTGAAGAGGTAAAGAGAGGGATTATGATGTTGCCATTTAGTTTAAAAGAGTATAAAAACCGATTGGCTCAAACAAAGAAAAGTATGCTGGAAAAAGGAATTGAAGTGTTAATTGTGACGAATCCAGCCAATATGAATTATCTTTCTGGATATAATAGCTGGTCATTTTATGTTGACCAAATGCTAATTGTAATTGTCGATGAGGATCAGCCGATATGGATAGGCAGAAAAATGGATGCGAATGCAGCAAAGGCTACTACATGGCTATATCACGAAAATATAATCCCTTATCCAGAAGACTATGTCCATTCAAAAATAAAGCATCCTAGTGAGTTTGCTGCACAAATTTTAACCCAAATTGGCCAATCTAATCGCCGAATTGGACTTGAAATGGATAGTTATTATTTTTCAGCACAATCCTACGAATGCTTGAAGAAAAATCTACCAAATGCAATCTTCTCTGATGCTAGTTTGCTAGTCAACTATGTCCGTATTGTTAAATCAGAGCAGGAGATTGAATTCATTAAAAGAGCAGCAAAAATTGTAGATATCGGCATGCAAACGGCTGTTAATTCAATCCAAGAAGGCGTTAGAGAATGTGATGCAGTTGCCAATATATACGGAGATTTAATCCGTGGGACTAGTGAATTTGGAGGGGATTACCCGGCAATCGTACCGATGCTGCCTGCGGGAGAAAATACATCCACCCCACATATAACGTGGACAGATAAGAAATATACAAATAATCAAATGGTTATTATTGAAATCGCAGGATGCTACCAGCGCTACCATGCTCCAATGGCACGTACCGTATCACTTGGAAAGCCAAGTCAAGAAGCAATGGACGTATCTAAAATAGTCGTGGAGGGATTAAATGCGGCACTTGATGCAGTCAAGCCAGGTGCTATGTGTGAGGATCTTGAAATCGCTTGGTCAAAGGTTATTTCCAAGCATGGAATTGTCAAAGATTCAAGAATTGGTTATTCCATGGGATTAAATTATCCACCTGATTGGGGCGAGCATACTGCTAGTATTCGTAGAGGAGACCTTACCGTATTACAGCCGAACATGACTTTCCACTTAATACCAGGATTATGGTTTGATGATTACGGGATTGAGATAAGTGAATCATTCAGAGTGACAGAAACCGGCTGTGAGGTGCTCACGAATTTTCCAAGACAGTTGTTTGTAAACGAAAATTATAATCTTCAAGTTTAATAGGTCTTACAAGGAGTGAGTCATTTGAAAATATATGCAGAAAAGGATATTCGCTCTTTTATAAAGTTAAATAAAGAAGTGATTCCTATCATTGAAGATGCCTTTATGCAATTAGTGACAAACCAAGTGGTGATGCCACCGATTATGCGAATTGATGTGAAAGAGAACAACGGAGAAGTAGACGTGAAATCAGCGTATATACCTAATAAGGACTTTTTCGCGATAAAGGTTTCCTCCGGTTTCTTTGATAATTATAAACTTGGTCTACCAAGTGCAAATGGATGGATGATGCTCATTAGTACGAAAACGGGCGAGCCCAAAGCTTTTTTACTAGATAATGGTTATCTAACAGAAGTCCGAACGGCTGCAGCAGGTGCGATCGCAGCGAAATATCTAGCTAAAGAAGAGGTTAAGACTGTCGGAGTGATTGGGACGGGTGCACAAGCAAGATACCAAATGAAGGCGCTTAAACTTGTTCGCGATTATAAAGAAATACTAGTATACGGCCGATCGGAAGCGAATGTCCAGAAATTTAAAGAGGAGATGGAGGCGGCTTTGAATATCACAGTCATTCCAGCATCCTCTCCTGAACAAGTTGTAAGAGGCAGTGAAATGGTTGTAACAACCACACCTGCGAAAAGTCCAATCATTCAATCTGAATGGCTTCATCCTGGGCTTCATATTACGGCAATGGGATCGGATGCTGAGGATAAACAAGAATTGGACGGAGCGGTTATTGCCAAAGCAGACAAATATGTGTGTGATTCTAAGTCGCAGTGTATCCGTTTGGGTGAGCTTCATCATGCGTTAAGAGAAGGCAAAATGAATAAGGAGAACCATATAACCGAGCTTGGCGACATCATTGCTGGAAAAGCTTCAGGAAGAACCAATGAACATGAAGTAACTGTCTGTGATTTAACAGGCACAGGAGTGCAGGATACAGCCATCGCTTTATATGCTTATCAAATGCTAGAATCCGCTAAAAACATTGGTATGACGGTTGATAATCAGAAACAACTGACAGTGATATAAGAGCTTGTAGACAAGGAGGTAAATAATTCATGATCGTAACGAAAGACCTTATTAATGAGGCCAAGGCAATCGAACAACAGCTTGTAGGCTGGAGGAGACATCTTCATCAAAACCCGGAATTAAGTTTTCAAGAATTTCAAACAGCTCGATTTGTAGCTGAAACCTTGAAGGAGATCGAAGGAGTCTCCATTCAAACCAATATTGCTAACACAGGAGTTGTCGCAACCATTTCCTCTGGGGAAGGAAAAACGGTGGCAGTCCGGGCTGACATGGATGCCTTGCCGATAATGGAAAAAAACGAACATGGCTTTCAATCAAATAATCCAGGTGTTATGCATGCTTGCGGTCATGATGCCCATACAACCATTTTACTTGGTGTCGCCAAAATTCTTGCCAAAAAAGCAAAAGAAGGTTCTTTTCAAGGAACGGTAAAGCTCATTTTTCAGCCTGCGGAGGAAGCGACAGATCAGGAAGGCTTATCAGGGGCACCGCACATGATGCAGGAGGGAATATTGGAACAGGTAGAGTCCGTTATTGCCCTTCATATGTGTCCATGGGAGACTGTCGGAACCATACAAGTGAATGATGGCTATAGTATGGCAAATGTTGATGTTTTCCATGGGAAAATTAGAGCAACAGGCGGGCACGGGGGCTATCCGCATTTAGGTACGGATCCTATTTGGATACTAGGCTCCTTCCTGCAAGCCTTTTATGGGATTATCTCGCGGAAGATATCTGCCCTGGATACAGCCGTTGCCAGCATTGGTCAAATCGAGACAGGCACGGCCAGCAATATCATTCCAGAAGAAGTATCGATAACAGGTACATTAAGGACCTATTCACCTGAAGTCAGAGATCAGCTGGCGAAAGAGGTGGAGCAAGCCTTTAAAGTGGTTGAAGCATTCGGCGGATCGTATTCATTCGAAGTAGAACGAGGGGAGCCTGCCTTAAATAATGATCCTAAAGTAAATGAAATGATTAAGGAAGCAGCAAAAGAATTATATCCAGAGATAAAAATCGTACAGAAACCATTTGGACTTGGTGGAGAAGATTTCGGATATATGACAAGAGAGATTCCAGGAGCGATGTTCTTCCTTGGATGTGCCTTGCCGGATGGAATATCACGTGACTTGCATACGAATATTTTTGATATTGATGAAGGCTGTCTGCCAATGGGCGTATCAATTCTTACAGAAGCTGCTCTTAAACTATTAAAGCAATAATCTTTTTATAACTTCTCAGGAAGGTGTGATGTTTATGAAAACGGAAGTACTTGGCACGAAAATGTTCCTTGCGGGTGAATGGATTAGTAAAGAGGAAACGATTGCCGTATTAAACCCTCAAGACGATACATTGATTACAAATGTTCCTGCAGCATCAGCAGAAGATATGTTATTTGCCATAGAACAAGCGAAAGAAGGCGCTCAAAAGGCTGCTTCAATGCCTGTTCACCAAAGGATTAGCATCTTAAACAAAGCGGCCAATTATATAAATAAAAATAGTGAAAAATATGCTGAAACGATTGCCCTAGAAGGTAGTAAAACGATTAATCAAGCAAGAGCCGAAGTGAAACGCTGTATCCAAACCCTGCAAATATCAGCTGAAGAAGCAAGACGTATACAGGGAGAAACGATTCCTTTCGATCAAAGAGAAGGTAGTGAGGATCGCCTTGGTTATTATTACCGTTTTCCCATTGGAATCATTGCCGCCATTACACCTTTTAATGACCCGCTTAACCTAGTTGCACATAAAGTCGGTCCAGCCATAGCATCAGGAAATGCTATTATCGTGAAGCCGGCAACCGTTACGCCTCTGAGTGCTCTTCTTTTAGCAGAAGCCTTTGAAGCTGCTGGACTGCCTCCTAAAGTGCTTTCTGTTATCACAGGGCATGGCGGTGAAATAGGGGATCTATTAATTACACATCCTGCGATTCGAATGGTTTCCTTTACAGGCGGACTCGAAACGGGAGAAAAAATTGCCCATAAAGCAGGTTTGAAAAAGATTAGCATGGAGCTTGGATCCAATTCACCTGTCATTGTTTTGAAGGATGCCGATTTCCAAGAGGCTGTTGAAGCAACCGTTTCAGGAGCATTCTATGCAGTGGGACAAAATTGTCTTGGAGTCCAACGCGTATATATTGAACAGGATATTTACGATGAATTCTGCTCAGAGTTCGTTGCTCGGGTTAGCGAATATCGAGTGGGCGATAAGATGCTGGAAACAACAGACATGGGTCCGCTGATTAATGAAAAGGAAGCGATAAGGGTAGAGAAGTGGGTGAATGAAGCTGTTGAAAAAGGGGCAACTCTTCTCATTGGAGGCAAGCGTGAAGGTGCCTTTTACTCTCCGACCGTCCTAACAGATGTACCGGCAGATTGCACCATCGCACAGCAGGAGATATTTGGCCCAGTTGTTTTACTGTATCCTGTGAATGATTTTTCCTCTGCCATTGAAAAATCCAACGCTGTGGACTATGGATTGCAGGCCGGAATTTTTACACGAGACATTGAAAAGGCATTTGAAGCCATCGAAAAAATGAATGTTGGCGGCATTATGATTAATGACAGCAGTGATTATCGGATTGACGGGATGCCATTTGGCGGTGTGAAGGGATCTGGACTTGGAAGAGAAGGTGTGAAGTTCGCGATTCAGGAGATGACAGAGCCAAAGGTCGTTAGCTTTAAGCTGAACTATAAAAAATCGGTGTAATGGTAAGGCTAAACAGCCTTTTACTAGACTGAAACTTAATAGATGAAAAACTAATAAAATTTAAAACTGGAAGGGGAAATTACGATGTTATTAGAAGTGACTGAAAGCGCGCAAAAAAAATATGAGGAATTAGCTGAACTAGATAAGAAGCATTTCTTTCATCCGTCTACATCATTTAGACAGCAAAAAGCAGATGGACCTGGGTTTATTTTTACAGAAGGAAAAGGAATCTATTTAAAGGATATCAGAGGAAGAGAAGTCATTGATAGTTTATCTTCACTATGGAATGTAAATATCGGCCACGGTAGAGAAGAACTTGCCGTTGCAGCGATGGAGCAGATGAAAAAGCTAGCTTACAGCTCAACGTTTGCAACGAACAGCCATGAACCAGTGATTCGATTAGCAGCTAAGATTGCTGAAATGGCACCTGGAGATTTGAATTATACGTTCTTCACATGCGGCGGTTCTGAATCAAATGATACAGCCTTCAAAACAGCACGCTACTACTGGAAGATGAAGGGTTATAAAAATAAAACAAAAATCATTTCTCGCGGTAAATCTTATCATGGTGTATCCATTGGTGCTTCACCTGCGACAGGCTTGTTCCCATTCAGAGACTTCCCAGGATTATCTCAGGATCACCTATATGTCGATTCATCGATTGAGGCACTGAAGGAAATGATCGAGCGTGAAGGAGCAGAAACGATTGCAGCCATCATTTCAGAACCAGTTCAAGGCTCTGGTGGCGTAAACCTACCACCGTCCCAGAACTTCTTTAAAGAGGTTCGTGAGATTTGCGATCAGAACGATATCTTGTTCATTGCAGATGAGGTAATCAATGGATTCTACAGAACAGGTAAAAACTTTGGAATCGATAACTTTGATGTGGTACCAGATATGATGGCGATTGCGAAGGGGATTACGAGCGGTTACGCTCCGCTTGGAGGGGTAGTCTTTACTGATAGACTGAAGAATGAGTTAACAGAACTCACAGAAGGTAACTTCTACCACGGATATACGTACAGTGGTCATAATACAGCCTGCGCTGTTGCTCTTAAAAACTTAGAAATAATCGAACAAGAAAAATTAAATGAAAATGTAAACCTAATGGGTGCAGAGCTGCTAAAAGGATTCCAATATTTAGAGCAGACTCATGAGGAAATTGGAAACATTCGTCAAATTGGTTTGCTTGGAGCGATTGAAATCTTTAAAGATAGAGAAACAAAAACAACCTTCGATGAACCGGTATCATTAAAGGTAGTAGAGGAAGCTCTTAAACATGATATGATCGGCCGTGCGATTGTTTATGAGGGTCAAGATACGATTGCTTTTGCACCGCCATTCTGTATCACAAAGGATGAAGTAGAAAAAATCATTTCAATTATTGATACTTCCTTAACAGCCGTTAAAAAAAGACTCTAATAGAATGAAGATATATCTTTAATAATCTGAATTATCAAATAAAATACCGGGTCCTGCCTTTAACACTAAAGGCAGGATTGGTACTCTGAGGTTCGTCCAAGTGCATTTGGGCGGGGTGATTGATAAATAAGGTGGGTAGTGTTGTGGTAAATACCATTGAAAAAATAGAGGTACGATTGGAAAAAGACTTTTTAGGAACAAAGGAAGTTCCAAAGGAAGCATATTACGGAATCCAGACATTACGTGCCGTTGAAAACTTCCCAATTACAGGATATAAGGTTCATGAAGAACTGATTAAAGCATTAGCTATTGTGAAAAAAGCGGCGGCTCTTGCGAATATGGATGTAAAGCATTTATATGAAGGGTTAGGAAAGGCCATCGTCCAAGCCGCGGATGAAATAATTGAAGGAAAAAGAATGGATGAATTTCTTGTTGACCCTATCCAAGGTGGAGCGGGAACATCCATGAACATGAATATTAATGAAATCATTGCGAACCGGGCACTTGAACTGCTTGGGCATGAAAAAGGGTCCTATAGGCATCTAAGTCCAAACAATCATGTCAATATGTCCCAATCAACTAATGATGTATTCCCAACGGCTATTCATATCGCAACGCTCCATTTATTAGAAAAACTATTAAAAACAATGAGCCGTATGCAAGACGTGTTTCAGGAAAAAGCCCAAGCATTTGACCATATTATCAAAATGGGACGAACCCATCTACAGGATGCTGTCCCTATTAGACTTGGTCAAGAGTTTGAAGCCTATCGTCGTGTGATTGAGCGGGACATTCGCCGTATTAAGCAATCACGGAAGCATTTATATCAAGTCAATATGGGAGCAACAGCAGTAGGAACAGGATTAAATGCAGACCCTCGTTATATTGAAAAGGTTGTTAGTTACCTAGCACAGAACAGTCAGCTTCCATTGCAAAGTGCGGATCACTTGGTTGATGGTACCCAAAATACGGACGCTTATACGGAGGTTTCTGCTAGCTTAAAGGTTTGTATGATTAATATGTCTAAAATTGCTAATGATATTCGCTTAATGGCTTCTGGACCTCGTGCAGGATTAGCTGAGCTGATATTACCAGCTCGCCAGCCAGGCTCATCGATTATGCCTGGAAAGGTCAACCCAGTCATGCCTGAAATGATTAATCAAGTGGCTTTTCAAGTAATTGGTAACGACCATACTATATGTATGGCATCAGAAGCAGGTCAGCTTGAACTCAATGTGATGGAGCCTGTTCTCGTCTTTAATTTGCTGCAGTCAATTAGCATCATGAATAATGCCTTCGATGTGTTTACTGAGCATTGCTTAAAAGGCATTGAAGCGAATGTAGATCGTTTAAAAGAGTACGTCGAAAAGAGTGTTGGGATTATTACAGCCGTCAATCCGCATATTGGATATGAAGTAGCGGCACGTATTGCAAGAGAGGCTATCTTGAAAGGAAAACCCGTAAGAGAGCTGTGTTTGCAATATGATGTATTAACTGAGGAAGAGCTTGAGTTAATTTTGAATCCATACGAGATGACAAAGCCTGGAATCTCGGGGGCAGCACTGTTAGATACAGATTGAAAGTAGCTTTGGTCAGAGTTATAAACTATAGATGGAGTGGGTGTGTATGGTAACACAGGTACTACAAAAAATGCAGACAATTGTTCGTTATCAGAATCATACCGGAGAAATATATTACGGCATTGTTGAGGATGATGAAATTTTACAGTTGCATAGTGATTTTTCTGAAATTGTAAACAATGAATTAAAGTTTGATGGTGTAAGACTTAAATATAGTGATGTGAAAATTTTGGTGCCTGTATCCCCTTCAAAAGTAATTAATTTCGGCTGGACCTATGCTGAACATGCAAGGGAGACTGGGGGAAAGGCGAATCTTAAGGAACCCTTTCTGTTTTTAAAGCCAACAACCTCCTTGATTCCAAATGAGGGAGAGGTCATCCTTCCTTCCAGTGAATTAACGAACCAGGTAGAAATGGAAGGGGAAGTGGCCATTGTTATTGGGAAACGCGGAAAAAATATAAGTGAAGAAGAGGCCATGGATTATGTTTTTGGCTGTACGATTTTTAATGATGTAACGGCAAGAGATCTGACAAAAAAGGATCCTCAGTTCACACGCGGTAAAGGCTTTGACACGTTTGGTCCGTTGGGTCCATGGATTGTAAAAGGGATTGATCCAACCAATTTACAAATCATGACAACTTTAAATGAAAAAGTGGTTCAGAAAGGCAATACGAATCAGATGTCTCTTTCCATTCCATTCCTGATCAGTTGGATTTCACAAATTATGACTCTCGAACCGGGTGATATTTTGGCTACTGGATCGCCTTCCGGTAGTTGTCCAATGAAGTCAGGCGACGTTGTAACGGTAGAAGTAGAGGGGATTGGAAAGCTATCTAATTATGTAATCTAGCAGGGACAGAGGGACAGGTCCCTTGTCACAAAAAATCGAATGGAAAAAGGAGTTTTTAAGATGATTATTGGAGTACCGAAAGAGATTAAAAATAACGAAAACCGTGTAGCTATTACTCCGGCTGGAGTAACGACATTTAAAAATAATGGACATGACGTATGGATGGAAACAGGTGCTGGTTTAGGGAGCGGTTTTACAGATCATGATTTTACTGAAGCAGGTGCCAAAATTGTCTCTTCGGCAAAGGAAGCATGGTCTGCTGAGATGGTGATTAAAGTCAAAGAACCACTACCTGAAGAGTACGGTTATTTCCGAGAAGGTTTAATTCTTTATACGTATCTACACCTTGCTCCAGAGCCTGAGTTAACGAAGGCATTAATTGAAAATAAGGTCAATGCCATTGCCTATGAAACCATCCAATTAGACAACGGGTCACTTCCGCTGTTAACTCCTATGAGTGAGGTAGCGGGCAGAATGTCCATTCAAATCGGCGCACAATTCTTAGAGAAATCTAAAGGTGGTAAGGGAGTTCTATTAGGTGGCGTACCGGGTGTTTCACCGGGAGAAGTGGTGATTGTAGGCGGTGGAATTGTTGGAACAAATGCGGCGAAAATGGCCCTTGGATTAGGTGCAAGAGTCACACTATTGGATATTAATGCGGATCGTCTTCGTCAATTAGATGACCAATTCCAAGGACGCATTAAGACCTTGATGTCTAACAGCCTTAATATTGCTGAGGCAGTAAAAAATGCAGATTTATTAGTTGGTGCGGTCCTTATTCCAGGTGCACGTGCTCCTCGATTAGTGACAGAAGAAATGGTGAAAAACATGAGTCCAGGCTCAGTCATCGTGGATGTCGCTGTCGATCAAGGTGGATCAATAGAAACAATTGACCGAATTACCACACATAATGAACCAACGTATGAGAAGCATGGTGTACTCCACTACGCGGTAGCGAATATGCCAGGAGCAGTGGCGCGCACATCAACACTCGCATTAACAAATGTGACGATTCCATATGGTGTACAAATAGCAAATAAAGGATATAAACAAGCTGCATTAGACAATAAAGCTTTGGCGAAAGGTATTAATATCATCGATGGCAAAGTGACATATAAAGCGGTTGCTGAGGCACATGGATATACCTATATCCCAGTTGATACAGTATTGCAGGATCAAACGGTATCTGTTTAACTTCATTCAGCATGTGAATAAGGTGTAAGGCACCGCAAAAAGACAAATGGTAGACATTTGTCTTTTTGTGGTGCCTTACACCTTTTTTATAGCGGGAAGCTTCAAAAATCTAGAGCTTCAAAATTACGGTATACTCTTGTCCTTCCATTAATAAGATGAGAAGTAGCAGTGATTTTTCTATTTCGTATTGAATAAGGGGGAAGGGAAATGAAGAATTGGAAAGGCAGGATAGCTGTACTGTGTTTGCTCATCTTTGTCATGATTTTCGCCAGTGCGTGTAATTCGGACAAAGAGGAAACATCGAACGAGGACAAGGACACTCCGATTAAAATTGGTGTGCTTGCCTCACAGACCGGGGCCTTAGAGTCCTATGGGAAGCAAACAGTACGTGGATTTGAGCTTGGCTTAGATTATGCAACAGATGGTACAAGAGAAGTTGCCGGACAGAAAATAGAATTTGTTGTGGAGGATACTGAAACAAAGCCTGAGGTAGCTGTCCAGAAAGCGACAAAGCTGCTCGAGGAGGATGGGGTGGATTTCTTAGTGGGGTCTTCAAGCTCAGGAGATACATTAGCCGTCTTACCACTTGCCGAGGAATATGAAAAAATTATGGTCGTTGAGCCTGCCGTAGCTGATAGTATAACAGGTTCAGAGTTTAACCCGTATATATTCCGCACGGCCCGTAATTCCTCGCAGGATGCCGTTGCCGGTGCAGCAGCCATTGCGGGTGAAGGGGTGAAAATTGCCACACTCGCACCGGATAACTCCTTCGGTCGTGACGGTGTGGCTGCTTTTACAGAAAGTGCAAAAAAGCTCGGAGCTGAAATTGTCCATGAGGAATTTGCCGACCCTTCTGCAACCGACTTTACCTCGAATGTTCAAAAGGTAGTCGATGCAAAGCCTGATTATTTATTCGTCATTTGGGCTGGTGCCAATACCCCTTGGACGCAGATTGCGGATATGAAGGTACAGGAAAAGGGCATTAAAATCTCTACAGGTGCACCTGATATACCTGCGCTTACTACAATGGAGCCGTTAGTGGGGATGGAGGGCTTTACTGTTTATTACCATGAGCTGCCGCAAAATGAAATCAATGATTGGCTCGTTGAGGAGCATAAGAAACGCTTTGGTGGCGATGTTCCGGATCTCTTTACACCTGGAGGTATGAGTGCAGCGATAGCAATTGTGGAAGCGCTCAAGAAAACAGATGGTAATACAGATACAGAAACTCTGATTGAAACGATGGAGGGAATGAGCTTCGATACACCAAAAGGTGAAATGACCTTCCGTGAAGAGGACCATCAGGCTCTGCAAACCCTGTATGCGATTAAGCTGGAGAAAAAAGCGGGAGTTCCGTATCCAGTTCCAGTCTTAATCCGTGAATTAGCACCGGATGAGACCGCACCACCTATTCGAAATAAATAATCTCAAAGACTGCTAGGCTCTATTTAATGGAGGCCGGGAATCTGATAGACCGGCCTCTATCATTCTCGCATAAGGTGGTGTTTAGAATCGATAGTATCATGGAAACTCGTAATCTTACGATATCGTTTGGCGGTCATCTAGCCGTTGATTCTGTTAATCTTTCTGTACCGAAGAATCACTTTAAATCGATTATCGGTCCGAATGGGGCAGGAAAAACCACTCTATTTAATCTATTAAGCGGCCAGCTGACGCCAACTAGAGGTGAAATAATTTATAAGGGTGAAAATATTACCAATCTTTCTTCTATAAAAAGAACGAGAAAAGGAATTGGTCGCTCCTTTCAAATTACAAATGTATTTCCTAACCTAACGGTGCTTGAAAATGTCAGACTGGCAGTCCAGTCGCAGGCAGGAATCCGTTACCAAATGCTACGTCACTTTCAAAAATATAAGGAGCTTGAAAGTAAGTCGGAAGAATGGCTGGAGACGGTCATGCTTGCTGGTAAAAAAGCTACATTGGCTAAAAATCTGGCACACGGAGAAAAGCGTAAGTTGGAAATTGCCATGCTGTTGGCGTTAAACACAGAGGTACTACTGTTAGATGAACCAACAGCTGGCATGTCATTAGAAGAGGTGCCAGCTATTTTAGACGTTATCAAAAGGATTAAGGAAAAAGGAAACCGTACCATCCTCTTGATTGAGCACAAGATGGATATGATTTTGGATTTATCGGATTCCGTGATGGTGCTATATAACGGAAGATTGTTAGCAGATGGAACTCCAGAGGAAATTATGAAAAATGAAACCGTGCAGTCTGCTTATTTAGGAGGTCATTTCGATGAGCGTTCATCTTCGACTACATGAGATTGAAACCTATATTGGTCAATATCATATTCTGCAGGGGATTTCTTTTGAGGTGAATAAAGGAGAGGTTACCGTTTTATTAGGGCGGAATGGAGCTGGGAAAACGACGACACTGAGAACAATAATGGGATTAAATCCGGCTTCAAAGGGTTTTGTCGAATTTAACGGAGAGGAGATTCAAAAGTATCCAACCTATACCATTGCGCAAAAAGGAATTGGCTATGTGCCGGAGGACCAAGGGATTTTTGCTCAGTTGACGGTAGAAGAAAATATGAAGGTTGCGATGAAGCAGGATAATACAGCAACACAGGAAAGACTCGAATATATCCTTCGTTTATTTCCTGATTTAAAAAAGTTCTGGAAACGGCAGGGGGGCTTACTAAGCGGCGGACAAAAACAGATGTTATCGATTGCTCGTGCTTTTATCAATGATAACGAGCTCCTTTTGATCGATGAACCTAGTAAGGGGCTGGCGCCGATTGTGGTGGAGAAGGTGATGGAGTCCATTATACAAATGAAGGAGAAGACAACGATTGTACTGGTGGAGCAAAACTTTATGATGGCCAGCACGATTGGAGATTACTTCTATATTATTGATGACGGCAAAACGGTACACAATGGAGCGATGGATTTATTACGGGAGGATGAAGACTTGCGCCGGAAGTATTTGGGGATAGCATAAGAGAGGCGGGACTGGAATGGATGTATTTTTCAATTTATCGTTGAATGGCTTGGCAACCGGAATGCTAATCTTTCTCCTAGCTGCCGGATTGACCTTAATCTTTGGTCTAATGGATGTACTGAATTTTGCCCATGGCGGGTTATTTGCCTGGGGAGCCTATAGCGGGATTTGGATTTATTCATTATCAGGCAGCTTTTTCATTGGCATGATTGGAGCCGTTGCAACAGGCTTTGTTCTAGGCTGGCTCACAGAAAAATGGATAATCAAGCCAGTATATGGCAATCATGTACAGCAAATTTTGATAACATTGGGTCTTATGCTTGTACTATCGGAGCTATTAAAGGTATTTTGGGGTCCCAATCAGATTTCAGCTTCACCCCCTGATGCTCTGAAGGGCAGCTGGGAAATAGCTGGAATCGTCATTATTAAGTATCGTGTATTTATCATCGCTATTGGTCTCCTTATGTTCTTCCTCGTGCAGTACATCCTGAAAAAGACCAAAATTGGTTTAGTGGTTCGAGCCGGTGTTATGAATAAAGAAATGGTGCAATCCTTAGGCATTAATATTCAAAGAGTGTTTATGTTTGTATTTATGGCTGGAGCTGGTATGGCTGCCCTTGGTGGTGTGTTATTAGGACCTTATTCGGGTGTCATCCATGCTGGTATGGGGATGGAATTTGCCATTTTGGCCTTTATTGTCGTAGTCATAGGCGGAATGGGCAGCTTCTCAGGCTCGATATTAGCTGCCATTTTAGTTGGGGTGTCTGGGTCCTTTATGGCTTATTATGTACCCGATTTAAGTTTGGCCGTCAATATGCTGTTAATGGCTGTTGTCCTCATTTTTAGACCACAGGGTCTGTTCGGGTTAAAGGGGTGAGAATATGTTAACGATTAAAAAATCACGGACCTACCTCTATCTGCTTATAGCCCTTCTCCTCCTTATTTTTCCATTCGTTTATGAATCTAGAACAATGCTTATTCTACTTACACAGGTGTTTATATTCGCCATGTTTGCCATGAGCTATGATCTTATTCTCGGTTATACAGGTATTGTTTCATTCGGTCATGCGATGTTTTTTGGAATAGGAGCTTATACCATTGGAATATTTATGAAGAACTTTGAACCGTCCATCGTTTATTTACTCTTGGCCCTGTTGGTTACGGTTCTTCTAACAGGTATCATCAGCTTTTTTATCGGGATGCTTACCTTAAGGCTAAAGAGCCATTTCTACGCTATGCTTACGCTTGCTTTTTCAGGCTTATTTCTTGTCCTTGCAGAGAAATGGAGAAGCTTGACCTATGGGAATGATGGATTTACCTTTAGAGTACCGGATGTGTTAAAGGATCGAACGGATTTTTATCTGATTAGTCTCGTTCTGATGCTGCTCGTCTTTCTTGTGTTAAGGAGATTTATCCATTCACCGCTAGGACGTGTGATACAGGCTATTAGAGAAAATGAACAGAGAACAGAGTCACTTGGATATAGTGTCCTTCATTATAAAATCATTGCTAGTGTGGTTTCGGGGGTTATTGCGGGTGTTGCAGGGATGCTGTATTCTGTTTCACTAAGATTCGTCAATACTAGTGTCTTCTCGATCGATATTACGTTGGATGCTCTTTTAATGACAATCATCGGCGGTGTTGGAACATTGATTGGTGCAGTAATTGGATCAGGGATTATTGAATTCGCTCATCACTGGTTAACAGAAATGGCAAAAATCCATTGGATTTTTGAAAGGTGGATTATTTTCTTTGGCATTATCTATATATTGGCTGTCATGTTTTTTCCACAGGGCATTGTCGGGACATTGAAAAATTTAAGATTTAGGAAAAAATAGACGGAAATCCTTATAGTTATAGAATGGGGCAATGAATGAGTTGGAATCAGTTGTAGCAGCTTGAAGAGGTGATGGAAATGGATATCGGCATCGTCAGTACTGGAATATACCTTCCAGAAAAGAACATAACTGGTGAGAAAATTGCCAAAATGGCAGGAATTCCAAAAGAGGTCGTGGAAAACAAAATGGGGATAAAGAAAAAAACAATCCCGGGACCGGATGACCACACCTGTGCGATGGGTGTTCTTGCGGCAAAGAAAGCCATTAGTAAGGCTAGTATCGACCCACTGGATATTGACTTAATCATTTATATTGGTGAAGAACATAAGGAATATCCTTTGTGGACCGCCGGGATTAAGCTACAGGAGGAGATTGGAGCATTTAACGCCTGGGCTTTTGATGTCGCATTAAGATGCGGTACGACGATTATGGCTTTGAAGGTTGCCAAGAATATGATGATGGCTGATGCTTCAATCAACACCGTTCTGCTAGCGGGTGGCTACCGTAACGGAGATTTCATCGATTATCAAAACAAGCGAACGCAATTTATGTTTAATCTTGGAGCTGGCGGAGGAGCGA
This sequence comes from Bacillus tuaregi, assembly GCF_900104575.1. Taxonomy (NCBI): domain Bacteria; kingdom Bacillati; phylum Bacillota; class Bacilli; order Caryophanales; family Bacillaceae; genus Bacillus; species Bacillus tuaregi. The sequence continues at coordinate 3,746,772 of NZ_LT629731.1, read as the reverse complement.
TTCTATTAAAGAAAGGGCATAACAGAAATGTTCTTCTAGAATCAAAGCTAATAACAGATGGGTCCTTCTCAGAGGACGTTGTAGTGGTTGCGGGTGGCACTAGGCATCCGCTGACGGAAGAAAATCTATCACAGCATATACTCGATGTACAGGATTTGAAAGGGATGAAGGCCAGATTAGAAGAAAAATCGATGAAGAATTTTTTGCAGGTCATTCGCAATTCTCTTACTAGCAGTGGGTATTCAGAGAAGGATATTTCTTATCTTGGTTTGCTTCATATGAAAAGGTCTGCACATGAATTTGTTTTAAAAGAATTAGGTTTATCTGCGGAACAGTCTATTTACTTGGAGGAGTATGGACATATTGGGCAAATGGATCAGATTCTATCATTAGAACTTGCCGAACAGAATGGGAAGCTGAAAAATGGTGATATAGTTGTTCTGGTCAGTGCAGGGATTGGTTATGCCTGGGGTGCGACAACAATAAGGTGGGGAAAGGAAGCGGATAAATGACCTTAGCCAATGTTATATACAAACGAGTCACATTAGCCAATGGGGAAACCATTGCCTATCAGGAAAGAGAAGGCGGACAGAAAAAGGTACTGTTGATTCATGGAAATATGATTTCCTCAAAGCACTGGGATCTTGTTCTTGAAAGCATGGACCCTACCTATAAAATTTATGCGATTGATATGCGGGGATTTGGCGAATCTAGCTATCATAACCCGATAGAAAGTATTAAGGATTTTTCCGATGATATCAAGCATTTTGTAGATGCGGTAGGATTAAGGGATTTTTCCATCATTGGCTGGTCTACTGGAGGGGCTGTTGGGATGCAGTTTGTGGCGGATAATCCTGGATACTGTTCAAAGCTGGTGCTGCTGGCATCCGCATCAACAAGAGGCTATCCTTTTTACGGGGCTAATGAGAATGGTCAGACTGACACACCCGTACGTCTCTCAACCTATGAACAAGTAAAAAATGACACCACGAAAACAATCCCTACCCAGAATGCCTATGATACGAAGGATCATGAATTTCTAAAAGCAGTCTGGAACGCGGTTATCTATACGAAAAAGCAGCCAAATGAAGATAAATATAAAGAATACATCCATGATATGCTGACACAAAGAAATCTTGCAGAAGTATATCAGGCCTTAAACATATTCAACATTAGTGAACTGCATAATGGTTTAGTGGCGGGAAACGGTCTGGCTAATAGGATTCAGCTACCGGTATTGGTGCTTCGCGGTGATCGTGATTACGTCATTTCAGAGGTGATGGTGGAGGAAATACTAGAGGACCTTGGTAGTAATGCTAGGTTTGTAGAGTTAAAGGATTGTGGTCATTCACCATTAGTGGACGATTTGGAGCAGCTGCTGCAAGTGATAACGGAATTTTTAGAAGAATAAGGGGTGCGAAAGAAGCGAAAAAGGAAGGGAAGGTGAGATCAAGGTTGGAGTGGGAGTTTGATTGGATCGCGAATAGAGCAAGATTATCACCATATTCAGTAGCCATTGTCCATGCAGAAGATGGAATGAACTGGACCTTTTCTGAGGTGAACCAACGGTCTAATGCTGCAGCAAGCTGGCTGAAAAAACAGGGAATTGGCAAAGGAGACCGGATAGCACTCTTGGCTCCGAACCATATTGTCTATTTTGATTTACTTTTTGCCTGTATCAAATTGGGCGCCATCTTTGTCCCCATCAATTGGCGCTTAGCCTCAGATGAAATGGACTATATACTTCAGGATTGCACACCAAAGCTCATGGGCTTTCATTCAAGCTTTTCGGGGCTAATAGCTAAGCTGGATTATCTAAAGCTTGCACCGATTACGTTTGAAATAGATTACGAGGGTTATTTAGACAAGGTGCCTTCGTTGGATTATGAGGTAAATGTTACAGCAGAGGACCCACTAGCCATTCTATATACAGGTGGGACAACTGGGAAGCCTAAAGGCGTTGTACTTTCTCATCAATCCATTATTTGGAATGGTTTAAATACTGTATTGAGCTGGAATTTATCAAATGAAGACACGACTTTAACATACATGCCCTTATTTCATACTGGAGGGTTAAACGCTTTATCTATTCCATTGCTGATGGTCGGGGGCAAGGTAGTGCTTGCTAGCGATTATCATCCTGTTGAAGCGATCGACTACTTAAATCGATATCAATGTACGATTGTTTTGTTAGTTCCGACGATGTATCACATGCTGATAAATACAGATGAATTTAAAAAGAGTTGTTTTCCGACGGTAAAAATATTCCTATCCGGAGGAGCGCCATGTGCGCTAGAAATTTATAAGGCTTTTCGATGCAGAGGCTTTTTATTTAAAGAAGGCTATGGTCTAACAGAAGCAGGTCCTAACAACTTCTATATTGACCCCAACGTAGTGGATGAAAAGCTGGGCTCCGTGGGGAAACCGATGCTGTTTAATGTTATTAACATTATAAAAGAGGACGGGCAAGCAGCCGGACCTAATGAAGTAGGAGAGCTAGTGATTAAAGGCAAGCATGTGTTTTTAAACTACTGGAATAACCAGGAAGCGACCAAGGAGGCATTATCCTCTGGCTGGCTTCATACAGGTGACCTGGCAAAAAAGGATCATGACGGATACTACTATATCGTGGGCCGGAAAAAAGAGATGATAATAACGGGTGGAGAAAATGTTTATCCGCTTGAGGTAGAGCATTGGATTGCCGAGCTTCCCCAAGTAGCCGAGGCTGCCGTGTTGGGATTACCTGACCCCAAATGGGGAGAGCTTGTTGCTGCCTTCATTGTATTAAAGGATAATGTACAAGTAACAACAGAAGAAATCAAAGCACATTGTGCTCGTAAGCTTGGAAAATACAAAGTTCCCAAAAAAGTATTCTTCCTCAAGCAGCTGCCGAAAACCCATGTAGGAAAAATAGATAAAAAAGAACTTAAAGAAAAACACAGCTCATCCGCGCAAAAAAACAACTAAACCTAAAAATAGAGAAGAAATTCAAATTTGAAATTGAAATAGTTTAGCACATTAAAGTGGTGGGGGACAGTCCCCCACCACTTTAATGTGCTAAATTTTCATTCTCTAGTATTTCATAATGTCTAGAAAAATTCAAAAATTTAAATGTATCTAGTTCGAAAATACCTTTACTTTCTGTTAATTCAGACTTAAAATTATAGACAAATAAATGTCAAAATTAATTCAACAATTTGTCACAATTTAAATAAAAATTTCAAAAAAATATTTCAAAGGGGTGTCTATCTTGAACGGTTTATTATTAACGTCTCTACTATTTTTGTCATCTTTTTATCTTCTGACTCTATTCAATCTTTCGCCCGTTATTGCATTCGTTTTCTTTATTCTAACCATTGTCTCCATGGTAGGTGCTATCTACCAGGAACTTGGGAAAAAAAGAAGAATCAGACACTTAACACTTATTAAATAAATTTTCATACAAATTTCAAAAAGTCTAATCCTTGTCGATTAGGCTTTTTCTTTTTAAGATATTGTTCATAAACGATTGGAAAAATTTGTAGTAAAATAATATTGAAGAGGTATTCACAATATATTATTTTTCCTTCATAGCTGCCTCTGGTTTCTAGTGATGAATCCATATAGGAAAGAAGGAGAAAAATAATGAATATAAAATTAATTGATCAGCTCATTCTTAATCTTGAGAAATTAAAAATAGATTTAGGAGAGAAAAAAGCAAAGCGTCTAAGTATGACAAGACTAGATCGGATTATTAAAAGACTGGTATCTTTCGAAGATTGTCAGGAATGTCAAAACCATCTTTCTGAAATGAACACGAACCTTGAGTACCTTAAGTCCAAGCATGGCCGGCTTGAGAAGCAGGACATCAGGGAGCATCAACGCTTGGTTAATCAGGTGATTAGTCATTTGCAAAAAAAACACAAATTGATAACAGAAGGCTTTTATGTTGGAACATATATGATATTTGGTCTTGCCCTAGGTTATGCGATTGGCTTCTTCATATTTAATGATTATATTATGGGATCCTCAATCGGTTTGCTTTTTGGCGTCATTTTAGGGTCTTCAATGGATGCAAATGCTAAGAAAAAGGGATTAACAATTTAGTTAAGGTAAAAAGTGTAAAAAATAATCTATATTTATATTGACTTTTGTTCTGATTTTTTATAATATACCCATAGGGGTAACGATAGTAACGATAGCTACAAATTTTTTTGAAACTTATAATACCCCATTAGGTATTTTGAGTAGCAATAAAGTAAAAGGTGGTAGGAAGATGAAGGAAATTACAGCTAAGGAAGTTGAGCTTCTTCTTGAAGAAGGCGAGAAATTAAATTTGATTGATGTACGTGAAGTATATGAAGTAGAGGCCGCGAAAATTCCAGGTGTTGTGAACATTCCATTAGGGTTACTTGAGTTTCGGATGAATGAACTAGATAAATCGAAAGAATATATAATGGTATGTCGTTCAGGTGCAAGAAGCGGGCACGCAACCCTATTTCTTGAAAGCTATGGCTACAAGGTTAAAAACATGGCTGGAGGAATGCTTGCGTGGAAAGGTAAAAGGCAGTAATTGAGCTTCACTTATCGAGCTCGATAAAAATTCTGGGGGGAAATCCAATCACATGAATACCCATTAGGGTATAAAATAAATGGAGGATTAGAATGGAACCAATTAAAGCGCATGAAATTGTAGATGCAAAAGGGCTCGCTTGCCCTATGCCAATTGTGAGAACAAAAAAAGCAATGACCAATCTAGATGCGGGTCAAGTACTAGAGGTTCAGGCTACAGATAAAGGTTCTAAGGCGGATATTAAAGCTTGGGCAGATAGTACAGGACACCAGTATTTAGGTACGGTTGAAGATGGGGATGTGCTTAAGCACTATTTAAGAAAGTCTTCAAATGATGAAGCTATTGAAAGAAAGCATCCTCATGTAGTCAGCAATGAAGAATTGGAGCAAAAGCTTAAAGAAGATAAAAGCATAATGGTTCTTGATGTTAGGGAAGCAGCAGAGTATGTATTCAATCACATACCTGGGGCAGCATCTATTCCGTTAGGTGAATTAGAAGAACGAATCAATGAATTAAATAAGGATAGTAACATCTATGTAATCTGCCGTACCGGGAACCGCAGTGACCTGGCAGCTCAGAAGTTAACTGAGCATGGCTTTACAAATGTAATGAATGTTGTACCAGGCATGAGCCAGTGGTCTGGAGAAACCATTTTAATAAATAACTAATAAAGGAGATTGATGGAGTTATGAGTAAAAAAGTAGCAATTATTGCGAGTAATGGTGGAGTATTTGATGCATATAAGGTATATAACATTGCAACAGCCGCTGCGGCAACTGACTTTGAGGTAGCTATTTTCTTTACATTTGAAGGTCTTAACTTAATTCATAAAGAGGCACACAAACAGCTTCCGCTTCCAGAAGGTAAGGAAGGAATGGCCGAAGCCTTTACAAATGCGAATGTTCCTGCAATACCGGAGCTGGTTGAAATGGCGAAGGAACTAGGGGTTACCTTTATCGGCTGTCAAATGACAATGGATCTTATGGGGCTAGGTAAAGAAGCGTTTATCGATGGTATTGAAGTAGGTGGAGCCGTTACATTCTTGGATTATGCGAAGGATGCAGATATTACGTTAACTTTCTAATACTATTTTTTTAGGGAAAAATATACTATTGGGGGTATTTGGAATGGCGGTAATCGGGTGGTCAGCAAAAAAAGTAACTGAAAAGGTTTTAAATAAAGAAGCATTATTTATTTTAGATGTTCGTAATCAAAGTGACTTTAATGATTGGAAAATTGAAGGAGAGAATTTCGAGTATTTAAACATTCCTTACTTTGAACTACTAGATGGAGTTGAAGAGATTCTTGACCAGCTTCCTTCAGATAAAGAGATTTTAGTTGTCTGTGCAAAGGAAGGGTCTTCTGTCATGGTGGCCGAGATGATTTCCGATGCGGGTCTTACCGTCTCTTACTTAGAGGGTGGCATGAAGTCCTGGAGTGAACATCTACACAAATCAAAGGTATATAAGGATGATGAGGTTACCGTTTATCAGTTTATTCGTGTTGGTAAAGGCTGCCTTTCATATATGGTAGTTTCTGATGGAGAGGCACTAATCGTGGACCCTTCACGATTCGTAGAAAAATATGAAGAAGAGGCAAATGTGTCTGGTGCAAAGATTATGCATATTGTTGATTCGCATCTTCATGCCGACCATATCTCTGGTGGCAAGCTGCTTGCCGAAAAAACAGGTGCGGATTATTACCTAATGAAAAGTGAAGGAGCTGTGTTTAACTTTCATGCCTTGGAGCAGCATGACAAAATCAGCTTCAAAAAGGTTCATCTTGAAGTATTAGCTGTTAAAACACCAGGGCATACACCTGGAAGTGTATCCTTCTTTGTGAACAACAAGCTATTATTCTCAGGAGATACGATTTTTGTCAGCGGCTTAGGTCGGCCGGACCTTGGAAATAAAGTAAGTGAATGGGCAAGGGATTTGTATAACACTGTCTATTCGAAGGTATCAGAGATTGCAGACGATGTTATTGTTCTTCCAGGTCACTATGCAAGCCTTGATGAAGAACTAAATGCTGGCGGTTATGTGGGTGCGACACTTGGTGATATTCGCAAACGAAATGAAAAAATGTTTAATACCACCGAAGCAGATTTCCTCGAGCAGGTAGAAAAGTCGGCTAGCTCAGTAAAACCACCAAACTTCGAAGAAATTGTCTTTATTAACCGCGGAGTACAATCAGCTGATAATGAGCATATGCAGGAGCTGGAAATTGGGCCAAATCGCTGTGCGGTTCACCATACTGATAAGTAAAAAGGGTAAGAGCCTATCAAGGATGCTTTCCTTGATAGGTCTTTAACTTCATTCAGCAAATGTTTTTTGTACCGAAAGCTTGCGACAGGTACAGAAGTTCTCCACTTCCACAAGTGAGGGATGAATGCAAATGGTACTTCGATTTAGTGGGGATTCAAACCCCGGCTGAATGAAGTGAAGCCTCCGGCGGATGTCACGGATTTTTTAAAGGTAGTTTACCCGAGCGAGCTCAGGTAATCCGGACGCAAATTCGACGGGGGAATTTGATCTTTTGCTGAGAAGGGCATTCGCTTTTCTATAAAGGAGGGAGAAAAATGGATTATGCCTTTATCATAACCATTTTCCTAATAGGTTTTGTTGGCTCATATATTTCAGGAATGCTGGGAATTGGCGGATCAATCATTAAATATCCGATGCTGTTGTATTTGCCACCATTATTTGGCTTAACTGCCTTTACTGCCCATGAGGTATCTGGAATTAGTGCAGTACAGGTGTTATTCGCAACGATTGGCGGTGTATGGGCTTATCGTAAAGATGGATACCTAAACAAAACATTAATTGGTTATATGGGTGTTAGTATCTTAATCGGGAGCTTTGTCGGTGGATATGGTTCAAAGCTTATGTCAGAGGGCTCTATTAATATTATATATGGTGTTTTAGCACTAATTGCTGCTATCATGATGTTTGTTCCTAAAAAAGGTCTTGATGACATCCCACTTGACCAGGTGAAATTCAATAAATGGCTGGCGGCAATTCTGTCTCTAATCGTTGGTGTTGGGGCAGGGATTGTCGGGGCTGCAGGAGCGTTTTTATTAGTACCAATCATGCTGGTTGTGTTAAAAATACCTACAAGAATGACCATTGCATCATCCTTAGCTATTACCTTTATTTCTTCAATTGGATCTGCGGTTGGTAAAATTACTACCGGACAGGTAGATTATTTCCCTGCTATCATCATGATTATTGCCAGCCTGATTGCTTCACCGTTAGGAGCCAATGCTGGTAAAAAGGTGAATACAAAGGTTCTTCAGGTCATACTTTCTTTTATGATATTGGCAACCACAATAAAAATATGGATGGATATTATATAACTTTCTCTAATAAGAAAACCTCGTTGTCGCAACGAGGTTTTCTTTTATATAATCAGTCGAAAACGTAATAAATTATACGTTAACAGGTTTTTGAATATTTCTTTTAACGTTGTAGCTTGAATGATTTTCAATGACAAGGTCACTCTTCGGCTTTGCTCTACAGGCAAGTGTGTAGCCTTCTTGTTCTTCACTTAGAGGAAGAACGGACCGGGAACAAACTCCTGTTTCAACTTCACCTTCAATAACTTTTATTTTGCAGACACCGCAGCCTCCGCCCTTACAGCCAACTTTTATATCGACTTTACTGCGAATAGCTGTGTTTAGGATGGATTCGTCTGCTTTCCCTGTCATGGTACGGTCATCAGGTTGAACTTTTATTAGATAATTATTCATAGGATCACCACTGTTATCCAGAATTAAGAAAATACAGTTGTAAATCTTTCGCCGGCATCTTTATCGAAGAAGGAAATTCCTTCGCCGACTTTTTCGGCTGTCCATGTGATGGTAGGGAAATCAGGATAAGTAATGTAGCCATTTGCATATACTTCATTTCTGTTACCTGAAGGGTCAAAGAAGTAAATCGTTGTACCACGAGTGATACCGTGACGAACGGGTCCTTTATCTAGTGGAACATTGTTTTTACCGATAATATCAGCTGCTTTAAGAACGTCATTCCAGTTATCTAGGTAGAAACCAATATGGTGTACCCCAGCATCAGGTCCTTTGATGATAGCGAGGTCATGAGGTGTGTTTGTGACAAACAGCCATGTTGCCAGCACATTTTCCTCATCCATCATTGCGCGTTCCGCCATACAGAAATCAAATACTTCCATCATTAATTTAGTTGTACCTTCCACATCTTCACCAGAAATTAATAGATGGTCAAGGCGAGGAGGTGCCATTCCTTTTAATCCATCCGGCCATGGAGCTGGATTTTCACGTGGAAGTCCATTTCCGATTTGTTCAATTTCATGATATAGTTCCACGTATTGTTTTGTAGGTAATTGGAATCGAACAGCTTCTCCCTCTGCAATTCTTGTACCGGCAGCAATTCGTTCTGTTACCACACCATAGTCCTGTAATTTTTGCTCATACATATCTAAATCTTCTTTATATCTAACTTTAAAGGCAAGATGCTCTAAGCCAGCTGAATCCGCTTTTTCTAAAATGACACTGTGATGATCATATTCATCCCATGCTTTAAGATATACATGTTTTTCATCTCTTGCAGTCTCAATTAAGCCTAGAACATTTTTGTAGTAATCAACACTAGCTTCCCAATTAGGTACTCTTAATTGAACATGACCTAAACGCATAATTGGCATTTTACATTCCCCCTAATTACTTTGAATTCGAAATTCCCCAATCTCGAAAAAAATGTAAGCACTTTCATTACTATTTTATCTGAAAAATCAACAAATTTTAACGGCATAAACTGTCTAATTTTTTAGCCTTTTTAGACAGAAGCTGACAGTATAATTTAAAACGCTAGAGGCAATCTGATTTTTACTGTATGACAAGGGATATTCAGGCACAAAAGCGAAATATTAATGAAGTATCCAATATGACATACATAGGAGAGTTAAAAATGGAGCTAGATTTAAAGGGAAAACACGTACTTGTAACAGGTGGTTCAAAAGGGATAGGAAAAGCAATAGCAGCTGCCTTTCTCTCAGAGGGAGCGGATGTCTCCATTGCGGCTCGCAATAGAGAATATATGGAGAGAGCAAAGGAGGAATTAGGCAGTGGTGTATCTCTTTATCAGGCGGATTTGACTAATCGTGATGATAGAGAAAAACTTATTCGTACCTATATGGAAGATAAGGGTAGTATAGATGTTTTGATTAATAACGCTGGAGGAAGCAATGGAGGAAAGACTGCCGAAACAAGCATGGAGTTGTTTTATGAAGCCATGGAACTGAATTACTTCTCTGCGGTTCATCTCAGTAAATTGATTATTCCCTATATGAAAAAGGTCAATAGCGGATCTATTATTAATATCACATCGATATTTGGAAGAGAGAGTGGCGGAAAAGTGACCTATAATAATTCTAAATCTGCCCTCATCAGCTTTACAAAGTCTCTTGCTGATGAAGTGATTTCTGACGGTATTCGTGTAAACAGCATTGCGCCTGGAAGTATTCTGCATGAAACAGGAAATTGGAAAAGACGGCTTGAGGAGGATCCTGATGGAATCAAGGCCTTTGTAAAACAGGAAATTCCCGCGGGACGTTTTGGAACGGTTGAAGAAGTTGCAAATGTTGCTGTATTCCTTGCGTCTGAGAAGGCATCATGGATTGTCGGAGCAAGTATTAACGTGGACGGAGGACAGTCACGCATGAACTTCTGAAGCTATGCTTATGATTTATGAAGCATTATAAAAAAGGTCCCTGCTGTTGAGTACAGGGGCCATTTTAGTTAGCTTCACAATTCCGGAAACAAATTCGATGGGAGAATTTGCTTACTTTAATGGAAGGATAATCGTAAATTTCGTTCCTTTACCCACTTCGCTCTCAACGGCTATTTTACCTCCATGAGCTTCTACGAAGCCCTTCGCAATCGAAAGACCAAGACCGCTGCCACCCTCTGAGCGTGACCTAGACGGATCTCTTTTATAGAAACGTTCAAAAATATAGGGAATTGCTTCCTTTGGTATTCCAGGACCATTATCAGAGATTTTAATTAATAGTGAATCAACTGTCTCTTTACCTGAAATTTCTACGACACCTCCATCAGAGGTATGCCTTAATGCATTTCCAAGCAAATTAACAATAACCTGTGTCATTCGGTCATTATCTAATAATAACTGGGTTTCTTCCGGAATATTATCATAAAGTAATTGAATCTTTTTCTCTTCAGCAAGCCAATGAAATTGACTGCCTATTCGACCTATCAGCTGTTTCATTTGAATTGACTTCTTATTAAGGGGAAGCTGTCCGGCTTCTGCAAGACTGAGCTGCTGTAAATCATTGACTAGTCTTTTTAGACGGTAGACTTCATCAGTCAGCTCTAGTATGACTTTCTCTGTTGGTTGAATAGCACCTTCCTGTATGGATTCGAGTCTGCCTTGCAAAATCGTTAAAGGAGTTCGAAGCTCATGGGCAACATCTGCCACTAATGTCTGTCTGATTTCTTCATTTTGTGATATTTTATAAGACATGTCATTAAATGCTTCACCAAGATCATGTAATTCATCTTTCGTAGGAATGCTGATTCTTTCCCATTTTTGACCGCTAGCAAGTTTTTTCGTTCCGGAAACTAAATACTCTAGAGGATTTGTTATTTTTCTTGTAAACCAGATACTGAATAAAACAGCTAGGAGAGCAGCGACAATGCCGCTTACTAAAATGGCCTGATTGGAAGAGTCTATGAATTCCTTCTCTAAGCTTTGAAGTTTATTGGGTATTAGGATCAATGTACCTATTTTCTCTTTATTAGCAAACAAATCCTCTTTCTTTCCTGATGCTTCTATGAATTGTCCGATTTTTTTATTGGTTGAATCGGCAATAACCTTTCCCTCTAAATCAATGAGGAGCAGGTCTGTACTGGATAAGGGCATATTCATTCTCATCCCATGCATCATCATTCCCTTACCACGGGAAAACTGGTTAGAACTGGTAATTTTTTCTTGAACATTCTCCCATGATCCATTTTCAATATAATAAAGCTCGAGAGCTTGTTTCATCCTCTCCAAATAACCAATGTTGTAATGTTCAATGTAGGTTTGAAAAGTAGCTTGAATTCTTGCTTGTATGAAAAGGGACTGAAGGATACCCATGAATAGAATAATGGAGATGAACCCTAAAATAAATTTTGTTTGCAGCTTCATTGTTTATCACCGAAGCGGTAGCCTATACCATAGACTGTGTAAATATACTCAGGGTGTGTATGATCCTTTTCGATTTTTTTGCGTAAATTACTGACATGAGTATCAATCGAACGTTCATATTGACTAAAGGCTTCACCCATAGCGTGTTCCATCAGCTGAAGCCGGCTGTATACACGCCCCGGTTTTTGTGCGAGTGTGACAAGGATTTTGTATTCAGTAGGAGTAAGATTGATTCTTTCATTACGCACCGTTACTTCATAGGTACTCTCATTGATTTCAATATCCCCTCTAATCAACACGACATCCTGCTCTGCATGGATATCTTCTGGAGCTGCTCTTCGCAATACTGTTTTAATTCTTGCCGTAAGCTCTCGCATGCTAAACGGCTTTGTAATATAATCATCTGCACCCATTTCAAGCCCAAGCAGCTTGTCAATTTCCTCGGATTTTGCTGTTAACATAATGATAGGCATTTTAGAGCTAAGGGTCCTTATTTCGCGTAAGGCCTGCAAACCGTCCTTATTCGGCATCATAACGTCTAGCAGAATAAGGTCTGCTGCATGTTGGTTAGCAATTTGGACTGCACTATCGCCATCCTCCGCTTCAATGATATCAAAGCCTTCATTTTTTAAGTAGGATTTAATGGTTCCTCTTATTTTTATTTCATCATCTACAACTGCAATTACTTTCGCCAACGCTTTCCCTCCTAACCGGTCTTTTATCATTATATAGGAATAGAAAAAAACTCTGAAGTGTAGCTTCAGAGCTTAATTTATTGTGTTGCTCATATAGCACGGTGATGTCCCATACCCATTCCACCGCGTTTTTGCATTGGTTCAAAATTATCTTTCTCAACCATTGTGCGAACTCTGGTTTCGAAATTTGCTAGCATGATTTCCCGTTGCTCTTCTGTGATTACATCATTTTCTATAAACTGATCTAAGGCTTTTTTTCTTGCTTCAAGCACCTGATTGACAAGCTCGTCCACTGTTTTCCCTTGTTCTTCAGCGATTTCTGCAATGGATTTCCCTGCGTAATGTTCAGTTCGAAATTCCTCATCAGTCATACCAAGCTTTTCAGCAATCAACTCGAACATGGAAGATGAAAAATATTCACTTGTACCATTTCTTCTTCCCATTGGTGCATTGGTAATAGGGCAGTTGTAGCTGCTTGTTTGTTTAAATAAAGCAGTATCCTCTACAGGAACTGCTTTATTGTTGTTTGTAGCAATAGACTTGCTGACAGGAGAGAACATGGCCCCGAGGGTAAAGACTCCAATAAAGGCTCCGCTAAGAATCATAGTTTTCCATTTCATCTCTTTTCATCTCCTTCCTAACCTTTCACCTTCATCATACTGTACAACTATCCAGAAGCTGTCAGGTAAATGTTAAGGTTTTGTTAAGACAATCCTATTATAAGAATGAATGCCAATATTCAATGTCAATCTATAGTTCGGCTCTTAAAATCTGTTTGAAAGAAGAAAAAAAGTATCCAATAAACTAGATTGGATACTTAAGCTTCACTACATACCATTCTTAAATCATTGCTTTTCTGGTTCCTCTTTATTAAACCAGAGCGGGTCCATGTCATCCACTTCTCCATTGTAATTGATTAGTATTTCTTCTCCGGCTTTAATGTCCTTATAGGCAAAGAAATCAAAGGTATGATTCGGGAAATTAATATCATATGTAGCGTTTGGCTCATAGGAGTGATTGAATAACATGCCATAGCCCAAAAGAATACACGAGTGGTTTATTCCATATTCAAATGCATAATCGGCTAGTAGTGTTTTTTCGATATGGACATGTTCATCATTTGGATAGGGAAGAACGGGGGCCTCATGGATTAGTGTACCTTTTGCAATATCCTGTGTGGCAAATACTCCCCTATTTAATTCTCCATCACTTAGCTTCGAGGTCTTTATTTCAATCATAGTTCATCACCTGTTCAGTTTATTTGTAAAAGTAATTTCTTAAGTGTGACCTATAAAGAGTATGAAAGCAACCTATTATTGTTATTTTTTACAATTGTACAGATATTAAACTTGTAAGAAAAAACTCAATAATAATGTAATTGACAGGTTCGGCTGCAGATGAATCTACCTTTATTTTCCGCTAATGGGAGTTATTCCGCTAGTGCCCCTTCTACTGAGTATTGTTCTATATCTATTTCCAGTTGGCGTCCAAGTGCAAGCTTAGCCAATTCTGAGCCTAAAAAAGGACCAACGGTTAGGCCTGATGAGCCTAATCCATTTGCAAATAAAATACCCTTCCAGCCTGGCAGCGGCCCAATCACTGGCAGGAATCCTGGCGTAAAGGGGCGAAATCCTACCCGTGCTTCTAGTAACGTAGTCTCTGACAAACCAGGAGCCGTTTCCAATGCCTTTGTAAAAATCTCTGACAGACCGCCTGCTGTGACTCTTGTATCGAAAAGCGCTGTGTCTTCATGTGTCGAACCGGCGACAATTCTATTATCATCAAATGCTAGCAGATATAAAGTACCCGGTGGCATGACAACCGGCCATGTGCCGGCATTATTTTCATGAGTTTTTAAATGGGCAATTTGCGCCTTTTGGAATCTAACCTTCATGTTTACACCGAGAGGAGCAAGCAATTGTGGGGCCCAAGCTCCCGTACATACTATAACTGTATCAGCCGTGATTTTTTCTTGACTTGTTTCAACACCATGAACACGAGTTCCATCAAACAGAAGCTTTGCTTCATCATAAATGAGAACGGCACCGTGCCTTTGAGCCGCGCGGAGCAGGGAGTCTCTAAGTGCCCGACCGTCAACGCGTGCACCGCCGCTGACATACAAGGAACGATAATCATCAAGCAGAGGAAATAAACGCTTTGTTTCCTGTGAGCTTTGCAGAAGAATGTCACCGATTTCAGGTGCATCCTGTCTTCGGTTATAAGCCCGCTCAGCCATTTTCTCCAGCTTTTTTTCATCTGTATGTAAGCAGATGGCACCAACTCTTGAATAACCAGTGCTCTTTTCTCCATCCTTTTCTAAATCATCAATTAAGCCGGGATAAAATCGTGCTCCTGCTTTTGCCAGCTCATACCAGGCTTTATTGCGCCTCTGACTTAACCATGGACAGACAATTCCTGCTGCTGCATCTGTTGCTTGCCCTTTGTCTTTTCGGTCTACAATTATAACCTGTGCACCTTCTTTCGCCAATTGATAGGCAGTTGAGGCGCCAAGAATCCCTGCACCCACTACCACGATTTTTTTCATCAAGAGTTCCCTCCTTGTCCTATTCTTAGCAAAGAATGAGAGTGTCACTGACACTCCTAAACATAATTTTGACTGATTTGTTATCAGTAATCCGGAAGCAAATTCGAAGGGCGAATTTGATCAATCAGTTTCTAATGCTGTTGTTTGTATCTGTAGTTGTTTTTGTAGCTCGAAACGATAGGATTCTGTTATCTCTGAATCCCAGCCAAGCTTGTAACTCATTAAATCAATTACAGATTCCTGCCATTTCTTTACCGATTCGATATGAAAAAGAAGGGCACCTGTCCGCCGCAGAAAAAAATCAACAGGTGTACAGGTACACTCCTTTGTTATGCTATAGATTACCTGTGCATACAGTCCAAGCGGAAGTCCAAATGTGTTAGAGGCTGAGTGGTTCCTTTCTATTATCTCATAAAGATCATCAATGTTTGAACCGTACTGTCTAATAAGTGAATAAGCAGTGTTCTTATTTAATCCCAGCTTTAACCCAAGGTCGATTTTTCCCTCTATAAAAGCAGGGAATTGCTGGGAGCCTCCAACTTCTCCTCCTGAAATGGGCAGCTGCTTTGTTTGGCAGGGTAGAAACATCACTCCCGCTTCCTTTTGAAAGGAATGGGCAAGCATATCGACAACCTTTTCTGCCATTTTTCGATAGCCGGTAAGCTTGCCGCCTGCTATGGAGACTAAACCAGAGGCGGAGGTCCATATTTCATCCTTCCGCGAAATATCAGAGGGACCTTTGTTAGCTTCATGAATTAAAGGTCTTACTCCCGCCCAGCTTGATTCAACATCACACTTTTGTAGGTTTAAGTCTGGAAAAATATAGTGAATCGTATCTAAGAGATAATCTCGGTCTTTGACTGTCATTTGCGGCTGAATTAAATCACCCTTATACGGTGTGTCAGTCGTACCGACATATGTCTTTCCATTTCTTGGAATCATTAAAACCATACGTCCGTCTGGTGTGTCAAAATAGATAGCCGGTTGCAGAGGAAACACAGATTGATCAAATACAAGGTGAATTCCTTTAGTTAAATACATTTGTTTATCAAGCAAAGAATGGTCTTTTTCTCTTAAGGAATCCACCCATGGACCGGCAGCGTTAACCGTCTTTTTGGCCTGTATCTCAAATCGGTGCCCATCCAATTGGTCCTGTATACTAGCACCTGCCAATATCCCATTTTGGTAAATAAAATCGGTAACCTTCGCATAGTTAATGATTGTGGCACCTTGATTGACTGCTTCCTTAAGCACTTCGATTGTTAATCTGGCATCATCTGAGCGGTATTCAACGAACATACCTCCGCCTAATAACCCATCCTTGTTCAGCTTAGGCTCAAGCTGAACAATTTCTTCCTTACTTAGCATCAGATATCGTTCGTTTTTTTCTACTCGTGCGAGAAAATCATATAGACGTAACCCCATTGAAGTAGTGAACATTCCGAAACCTGTATTTTTGTACACCGGTATCAGCATCTTTAAGGGTGTGGTAACGTGGGGTCCATTCTCAAAGACCACTTTCCTTTCTCGCCCAACCTCAGCTACGAGCATCAGTTCTAAATTTTTTAAATAACGAAGGCCCCCATGTATCAATTTAGTTGAGCGGGAAGAGGTACCGGCAGCAAAGTCCTGCATTTCTATAAGTGCGGTTTTCATACCCCGGCTTGCCGCATCTAAAGCAATCCCTGCTCCAGTAATTCCTCCACCAATAATTAATACGTCAAACCTATCCTGTTCCATTTTTTTCAGTACGCTGCTTCTATTTACACTGGAAAATAATTCACTCATTCTCTATCCTCCACTCTTAAAAATATATTTTGAGAATACGAGGGATTCAGTATGATATAATAGAAAAAGCCTAATTTTATTGCAAAATTAGGCTCTTTTTTCTAAGAAAAACAGATTTCATATTAATATCTTATTATAGTTGTGGCTAGTCTTATGTAGGAGTGAAAAGGAAATGAAATTTATCCTTCAGCTATTTCTTATTTGGTTTATTTACATAGCGTCAGATTTTATTGTAACGCTGCTAGGGTGGCCAATTCCAGCCAGTGTTTTTGGCATGGTTTTGTTATTTGTCCTGTTAGTGAGCGGAATAGTAAAAGTACAGTATATTGATAAGGCAACAACCTTATTAAATAAACATCTTGCCTTTTTTTTCATTCCTTTTGCAGTCGGATTAATGAATTACGGAGGACTTGTCAAGACCAGCGGCATTCAATTGCTGATTATGATTATAGTAAGTTCGGCTTTTGGATTACTCGTGACATCAGGTCTGACACAGTATCTTGCAAGAAGGGCGGTGTCTAAACGTGAACAGTCTGACTCTCATTAGTATAGGCTTGACTATCGTCATCTATCTCGGCGCGAAATGGTTATCCCTTCGAGTGGTATCACCGATGACAACACCGATATTAACCGCAACGATTGTGATTATTATTGTTTTACATATTATGGGTATTTCTTATGAGCAATACACACCTGCAAAGGAATATATGACATATTTATTGGGGCCAGCAACAGTCGCCTTAGCAGTACCTATGTACAACAATCGGAAAGTGATTATGGACAAGTTATTTCCTGCATTATTTGGCTTAATTGTTGGTACAATCTCAACGATTATTTCTGCTGTATGGTTATCGAAAGTGCTTGGTTTATCGGAAACAATTCAAGCTACTTCGGCGGTTAAAGCGGTCACAACTCCAGTAGCCATTGAAGCTGTTTTGCTTGTTGGGGGAGACCCTGCCCTTGCTGCAGCCTTTGTTATTATTGCTGGTCTGTTTGGGGCAATATTTGCTCCAACCATCTTAACTATCTTGAAAATTTCTGATCCTTTTTCTCGCGGATTAGGAATTGGGACAGTCTCACATGTTATTGGTACGAGTCAGGCCGTAAAAGAAGGACCTTTACAAGGTGCGGTTTCAAGCATGGCAATGGGGTGTGCTGCCATCCTTACGTCTCTGATTCTTCCCTGGCTCTATCCGCTCATTCAGCTATAAGTACGAGGGATTGGTGTATGATATAATCGAGATGTTCCTTCAGGTGAACAATATATTGGGCTTGGCTAATATGAAATAGTTTATATTATATAGGAGTGAAGATGATGGTGAAAAAAATGAATGTTGAAAGCTTCAATCTTGATCATACAAAAGTACGGGCTCCCTATGTACGTCTTGCGGGGGTTAAGACAGGGAAGAATGGTGATGTCATCCATAAGTATGACGTTCGTCTAAAGCAGCCAAACAAGGAACATATGGAAATGCCGTCCTTACATTCTCTTGAGCATTTAATGGCTGAAAATATTCGAAATCATACAGATCAGGTTGTCGATGTCAGTCCTATGGGCTGTCAGACTGGTTTTTATCTAACTATGATTAACCACGATAATCACGAGGAAATTTTGGATATTTTGGAGAGCACCTTAAAGGATGTACTGGAAGCCGATGAAGTGCCTGCATGTAACGAGGTTCAATGTGGGTGGGCGGCAAGTCATAGTCTTGAGGGAGCCAAGGAGCTCGCAAGTGAAATGCTGGCAAAGAGAAAGGAATGGCATGACGTTTTTGGAGAGGAATAATTTGCGCTAAATATAAAAAGCTACTTTCACAGTGAAAGTAGCTTTTTATATGACCACAGACAGAAGAATTTTGTATAAGTAATATGGATATTTTATCGTGCGAAATCCAAACTACCCTTATGAGATGATTGATTCTTATCATCAATAATAGTTTATGATGTGTACATATTTTATCTAGGGGGAATCAAAATGGATCAATCGATCAACACTGATCGACCACCTTACGGATTGATAGCCGTTTTGCTGATTGGTGCATTTATTACATTTTTAAATAATACATTATTAAACATAGCTTTGCCTTCTATCATGACGGATTTACAGGTTGAGACTGCTACGGTTCAGTGGCTAACGACTGGTTTTATGCTCGTGAGCGGAGTCATGATTCCAACAACAGCTTTTTTAATACGCAAGTATTCAGTAAGAAACCTCTTTTTAACAGCAATGAGTTTATTTACTGTAGGAACGTTTATTGCCGGGATTTCTCATATCTTTATTACCTTATTATTAGGGCGGATGGTTCAAGCTGCCGGAGCAGCTATCATGATGCCTTTATTAATGAATGTGATGTTAGTAAGCTTTCCGATTCACAAGCGAGGAACGGCAATGGGGGTCTTTGGTTTAATCTTAATGTTCGCGCCGGCAATTGGTCCCACGTTATCAGGCTGGATTGTAGAACATTACAATTGGCGCGCCCTGTTCTATTTTATTGCTCCAATCGCTGTCATCATTCTTTTGCTTGGCTTTTTCATGCTAAAGGATAAGAAGGAAATAGTTGATATTAAGCTTGATTCCTTCTCGGTGCTTCTTTCAAGTATTGGATTTGGCGGATTATTGTATGGATTCAGTTCTGCAGGGAATAAAGGGTGGGATAACCCGCAGGTTTTTGTAACAATTGGTATAGGTGTTATTTCATTAACTTATTTTATCATCCGTCAGGCGAGGCTTGCCGACCCAATGCTAAACTTTGGAGTATATAAATATCCGATGTTTGCTTTATCATCCGTCATAACCATGATTATGAACATGGCGATGTTTTCCGGTTTCCTGCTATTACCTATCTATGTTCAAACCATTCGGGGAATATCACCAATGGATGCTGGCTTAATGCTATTACCGGGAGCTCTGCTCAATGCCGCCATGTCACCTATAACAGGAAGGTTATTTGATAGCTTCGGTGGCAAAATCTTAGCGATTATTGGATTAGCTATTACGGGCATAGCAACGTATTTATTCAGTCAATTGACATTTGAAACCACCTATATGTTCTTAGTCATCATTCATGCAATCAGAATGCTTGGCTTGTCGCTCGTCATGATGCCCGTTTCAACAAATGGGTTAAATCAATTACCTAGAAGATTGTACCCCCATGGCACTGCGATGAATAACACGTTAAATCAGGTATCTGGAGCGATTGGAACGGCACTATTGGTTACTCTTATGTCAATTCGGACAGAAAACGTCGTAACCAGGATGATGAGGGATGCTATCCATCAAGTTGGGGGTGAGCCGACAGCAGAAGTCCAGCAGCAAATTCTCCTAACAGCTACATTAGATGGAATTAATTTTACCTTCTTTGTTAGTACGATAATTATTGCACTCGCCTTTGTTTTAGCTTTCTTTATTAAACGAGCAGTACCTGCAGAGGACCCAATAGAAGAAAAACCGAGGCATACTAGTCTTGTAACAAAATTAGCAGGTCAGTAGGAGTTTTTTACCAAAAGTTTAACGGGAAGTACGATAGTGACAAAAAAGTAATAATTTGTTATACTATTCTAGAAAAATAAATAATACCTAATCATTCCGTTGGGGTAGAGGCGCGGTATTTAAGAGTAGGCTGTGTGAGGATGACAACTATGACCACAGTTGAAAGGAAAAATCGCCGAAGCTACTAAATCTGTCAAGTTTTAGTATGCTGGGGTTGCTCTGAATAAGAGTAACACTGTCATTATGAAGGAAATCCTTTTAATGAAGAGCTACAGATCGTGGTGGAGAAAACAGTTGCTTATAAAGGGCAGCAATAGACATTTCTCTATTGCTGCTCTTTTTATTTTCTTGCAAATGCAAGCTGAAAATAAACTGCTTTTCTTCCCATGTCAAGTTCACCCCTCAATAATCAGGAGGAGGAAACAGGAATGGAAAACACAATATACTCAATACTGCCACCTTTGTTAGCGATTGTGATGGTAGTAGCTACAAGAAAGGTGCTTATATCACTGGCAACGGGTATTGTTGCTTCTGCATTACTACTGGCACAATTCAATATGGGGGAAACAATTGCTATCATAGGGGATGCAGTCAAAGCAATCTTCATTTCTGATGGAGCATTAAATACATGGAATGTATACATCATTATCTTTTTACTACTATTAGGAATCATTACTGCCTTTATTTCAATTTCTGGAGGAAGCAGGGCGTTTGGTGATTGGGCAATGAAACGAGTAAAAACACGTGCTGGTGCACAGGTAGTTGGGGCAGTTTTAGGCATTATCATTTTCATTGATGACTACTTCAATGCGCTTGCAGTTGGTCAAGTAACACGCCCGATTACAGATAGACATAGAGTATCTAGAGCAAAGCTTGCCTATATCATCGATTCAACTTCTGCACCAATCTGTGTTGTATCTCCTATTTCGAGCTGGGGAGCCTATATTATTGCCTTAATCAGTACGATTTTAGCGGCTCACGGAATGACAGAATATAGCGCACTATCTGCTTTTATGCAAATGGCTCCGATGAATTATTACGTGTGGCCGACGATTTTTATTGTTTTTTTAGTTGCCTTCCGAAACATGGACATCGGACCGATGAAGCTTCATGAACAAAGGGCACAAAAGGAAGGGAAGCTCTACGATCCTAATAAAACAATTCCAGGAGAATTAAAGAATCCACTTCCAACAAGTAGTACAGGTACAGTCGGGGATCTCATTTGGCCTATTATTGCGTTAGTAATTGGTACAGTAGGAGCTATGATTTGGACGGGATATCAGGCTGCAGAAACTACCTCGATTCTAAAAATCTTTGAAAATACGGATGTAACAAAATCGTTATTATTAGGCGGCACATTTGGGCTTATCGTTACTTTGGTTATGTTTGTCAGACAGTCAATGGTGTTACGCGGAGTGCCTGGAAAGATATTTACAAGAGGTATTGTAGAAGGTATTAAGTCAATGCTCCCGGCTATTTACATCCTGTTGTTTGCTTGGGCACTTGTTGATTTAATTGGTAGATTAGAAACAGGAGCCTATCTAGCTAGTGTTGTTGAAAAATCAAATTTCGATATTTCCTACCTACCATTAGTATTATTTATTGTGGCTGGGATTATGGCATTCTCAACAGGAACTTCATGGGGATCATTTGGTATTCTTTTACCAATTGCAGGAGATATTGCAGCTTCTGTTGACATCAATATTTTACTTCCTGCGATGGCTGCCGTGCTAGCTGGTGCAGTATTTGGCGACCACTGTTCACCAATTTCTGATACGACGATTCTGTCTTCAACAGGAGCAGGATCTAATCACCTTGACCATGTGATGACACAATTACCTTATAGTCTCACTAGCGCTGGTATTGCTGTGCTTGGCTACATTGTATTTGGTCTCACGGGCAGCTCAATCATAGGGCTTATCTTCGTATTTGCTATGTTAGTACTTCTATTTTTTATTAGTAAACCTCGGCAAAAAGACGTACAAGAAAATGTGATAACAACCAAATAGTTAAAAGGCTGACTCCATTTTTAGGGTCAGCCTTTTTGAACTGTGATTTATATCAACCCCTTAAGTTTATTGATATGTTATGGTTAGGATGAATTCTAATCTAATTATAGTTAATACATTAAGAAGTGAGGGTGTGAACGATGGCGGTAAGACAAAAAAAAGTACTCAATAACGGACCAAGGATTCAAAAAGAAAAAGAGACGGTCACCAAAATGATTGAGGTCTATTGTCGGAAAAATCATCATCATCGCCATGAACTCTGTGAAGAGTGCCAGGACTTACAGGAATACGCTATGAAAAGATTATCCTTCTGTCAATTTGGTGAGGATAAAAGCTTTTGCTCGTATTGTCCTGTCCATTGCTATAAACCAGACTATCGTCAAAAAATTAAGGATGTCATGATTTTTTCCGGTCCATGGATGCTAGTTTATCATCCGGTGTTGGCTGTAAAGCATATCTGGCAGGAAAAAGTAACACACCGCCATGGATGATAAGGCCTTTGTCATAATATAACTGCTAAAGTAACTTTTTGATTAAAGTTACTTTTTTTGTGCTCTTGTTGTTTTGAAAATACCGAATATAAAACTTTTGAAAAAATAAAATGGTAAGAAAGGAGGGAAAAAGAATGGCTGTTCACGTGGTAAAAAACAATGAAAGCTTATGGACCATTGCCAGCTATTATGGTGTTACTGTTTCCTCAATTATGACAATCAACGGAATAACAACTGAAAATACGATCGTACCTGGATTTGCCCTTTATATTCCCGAAAGTGGTCGTTTACCCATTCGATCTTATCAGGTTAAAGCAGGTGATTCGCTTTGGAGTATAGCACAGCGCTACAATACGTCCATTCCTGCAATCATAAATGAAAATCCTGATTTGCAAGCTCTTAATATAGTATCGATTGGGCAAATATTACGTATTCCTTCGCCATTTAAACTAAGTATTACCACGTTAGGTTTTGTTTTGCCGTTTTCGCTAGAAGCTTCTATACAAAGCCTGGAGTCTGTTGCTAATCATCTGACATACCTAGCTATAACAGCCTATGCGGTAACAAATGATGGATATGCTTATATGAGATTAAATGATAGCGGTCTGGTTGAAAGAAGCAGGCAGCTTAATGTGATCCCCTTATTAATGATTCGAAATCTAGCTGATGATTTTAGTCCAGAATTAATTGGTACTGTACTTGGAAATCCATTATCCAGGAATAATTTAATTAGGAGCATTGTGCTGTTATCCAGACAAAGAGGTTATGGTGGGGTAAGTATTGATTTTGAATTTATTCCTCCAGAACGTAGAAATGACTTTATTCTTTTTTTAAGGGATTTAAAGTCACAATTAGGTGAGTTGCTTTTACATGTAAATGTGCATGCGAAAGCAGAGGATATGCCCCTTAACCCGATAGTCGGTGGGTATGATTATAAGGCAATTGGGGATGTTTCAGATTTAGTGGCTGTCATGACAATTGACTATGGTTATCCGACAGGACCGCCTGAACCAGTTGCTCCAATAAATTGGATTAACCAAGTCATTCAGTATGCTATCACACATATCAATCCACGGAAACTACAAATATCCATTCCATTGTATGGGTATGATAAAGCGGTCCCAAGTAATAAGACTACTGCCATGTCAGTAAAAGATGCCCAAAATTTAGCGCTTATGGTCGGAGCACCGATTCAGTACGACGCTGTGGCACAAGCACCGTGGTATCGTTATTGGAAGGGAAATGAAGAACATGTCGTGTGGTTTGAAGACATCAGAAGCTTTATAGCGAAATATAACCTAATAGATCAATATGAGCTAAATGGAACGACATTTTGGCATATCGGTCTGTCTGCCCCACAAAATTGGGAGTATATGAGGAATCATATTAATGTAACAAAAAGTGAATGATAAGGCAGCCGTTTGGGAAAGGCTGCCTTAACTTCATTCAGCAGAAGTCCTCCACTTCTACAAGTGGGGGATGAATGCAAATGGTACTTCGATTCAGTGGGGGTCTATCTTATGCTATTGGTATAAAATTCCATCAGGCATAAACGACCATTCTAGAGAGAAGCTATCTTTGATATTGATGCTAAGGAGGGGGTTTATAGATGAATGAACAAATGTCCTACGGTGAAGATTATAAATTTATTCCAGCAACGTCAATCGGGAGTGGAATGGGTCTGGCGGTTTTGCCCGATTTATACTGCCATACCATTCAAATTGTCAATATTTGTCTTATAGGTATGCCAAATTCAAATGATTTTGTTTTAGTGGACGCGGGTATGCCAGGGTCCGCAAATGAAATTATTTCATTATCGGAGGAGAGATTTGGTCAAAATAATCGACCAAAAGCAATCATTTTAACACATGGTCATTTTGACCATGTCGGGGCCATTATTGAGCTTGTAAAACATTGGAAGATTCCTGTTTATGCACACGAACTTGAAATGCCTTATTTGACAGGAAAAGAGAGATATCCTGAACCAGATTCTACTGTTGAAGGGGGGATGGTAGCGAAAATGTCTCCCATGTTTCCCAATGAGCCAATAAACTTAGGACAACATGTAGAAGTCCTTCCCTCCGATGGTAGTGTTCCACATATGCCATCGTTTCGGTGGATCCACACTCCTGGTCATTCGCCAGGGCATATTTCTTTATTTAGAGAAGAAGATCGGGCACTCATTGTAGGTGATGCATTTGTGACAGTTAAGCAGGAATATCTCTATAAGGTTTTAACGCAGGAGCAGGAAATAAGCGGGCCTCCGAGATATTTAACGACCGACTGGGAGGCTGCTCGTGAATCTGTTGAAACATTAGCGGGGTTAAACCCTTCTGTTGCGGTTACAGGTCATGGAATGCCAATGTCCGGTTCATTATTAGCTGACAGCTTACAAAAACTAGTGAAAGAATTTGATCAGATTGCGATACCGGACTATGGAAGATTTGTTCCCAAAAAACTCCATTAGTCTTCACCGTGCAACGAGAGTCGATCCTAATAAAAAGGATGAAATCTCGACGTAAGATTTCATCCTTTGGAATTTGGATATTATTGCAGGCCTTCAATTTTGATTTGCTTGGCTGGTAAGAATTCTTCGCCTGTCTCCATATATATCACTGATACTTGGTCACCTGGCTCTAGATAAATAGCCAATGGCGAGTTTGCTGATGATACGGTATAGTTCTTGCTGTTGTCTAATAAGAAAGTAACTATCGTATTTTCACCTGATTTTTCCTTATATACTCTCACTACAGTGCCGCTAATTTGTTTTTCTTCTGCTTCTGAGCTTCCATCGACAGAGCTGCCTCCACGCTGCAAGGCAGTTTTATATAGCTTTAATGCTTCATTTGGAGTGTCTCCATAGACGGATATTTCAGGATTTGCAGCAGAGACGATAAAGTAGTTTTGCAGGAATCCATTTGCATCCAATACCGGTGTCAGCCAGCTTGCTTCACCGTAAAAGTTATAGAGAATCGGCATTTCTCCGTTCCATTTTTTTTCGATAAATTTCTTTTCAATTATCTGTAGTGCTCCCTGTGAATCCATATAGGATTCTTCTAGATTGCCGGTATAGTAGGTGGCTTCACCTGTTCTTGAATTGGTTAGTGAATACCCAAGCATCGAGTCTACACCTTCCTTTGGACTAGTGAAATCCGTGAAATAATACATCACTCCATTTTCATCAAAAATAGGGCTGACATTGGCTTCTGTCCCCTCATCAGATGGGAGCTTTACATCAGATTTTCCAAATAGGCTGTTCCAAAAACCATGAATGTAATTTCCGAAGTAGCTATTCTGTAAGCTTACAACTTCAGGAGATACGGAACCATCTATATATTCAGGTGCATCCTTTAAATGATAGATTTGAGTCACACCAGACTTAGGTTCCACCATAACAATACCCTTCACACTAAATCCATTACGTGCAGTGATAAACTCTCCAAAAGAACGGATATAATGAGGGTTCCCTTCATCATCTATTTCTAGTTGAACATCTCCGTAAAAGATAAGCTCTGGATATTGCATGCGAATATGGCGTTCAATATTTTTATTAAAAAATGATGATGGTGTGTAAACCATTTCTGCCTTGATGAATTTAGGGTTAGCAGAAGAATCGGTTGCACTAACGGTAAAATAACCTGGTGTTACATCCCCATTTAACCATTTGAAGAAGCCGGAAAACTCTACAGGGGCGATATATACATACTCTCCATTTACCTTTTGAATTTGGAGGTTCCCAAGCTCGTAATAACTGGTATTAGGCACTTGGCCAAACGCCTTCTTCATTTTATTCCGGGCAAATTGAGGCGGCACACTTGCAGGCGTTTCTTTCTCATCAAAAGTCTCAATTTCAATTTTTTCTTCCATACTGGCTGATCTATATTTTTCGTCTGCATTAAAAAGGAAAGCAGTCAGTATATACACGCCAACGATAAGACTGCCTAAGAAGAGAATCGCTTTAATGACTCTTTCCTTTCCAGTTGACAGCAATGCACCGGCAGCTGTAATAATGATGGCAAATATCCATAAAGAGGAATAATTTCGATCAAGATTAGTGAAGTAGTAGAATGTAAAAACTCCAGCTATTAAGATAATGAGGGCAGCTATTAAAAGACCAGACTTTTGTTGCTTTCCTTCCTTTTTTGTTGTTTTTTCTGTTTTGGAGAAGGGAATAAGAACAAGTGCAGCTGCTAATCCGATGATTAACGAAAAAAGAAATATATTACCCATAGGTTCCTCCTTTAGAAGTTGTGTAGTATTTGTATTTACGTATAATTAATACGAAAAGATTCATGTTGGAGAATATTACCGCCTATGAATAGTACCTATAGGAAAGAATGAGGAGAAAAAAAGCTTAGCCTTGATAAGCATAGACTATTTTTACAATCGCATCGATTGTATATTGACCAGATTGAATCGGCGGAGCTTCGCTTTTGGTGACAGATGCTGCTTCAGCAGAAAAAGTGGGAAACGGTCTAATTGCCTGAATCCGCTGCTCTGTTATTTTTATAGGCATAGGACTTAGCGATGCACCTATTGCTTTAGCTATTTCATCGGCCTTTTCCTTTGCGTTTTGTACGGCCTTTTTTAATGCCCTCCGATAAAGGGCATCCTGCTGAGATATAATAAACTGAAGCATCCCGCTGCGATTGATCCCATTTTTTATGGCTGTATCATAAATGATTCCGATGGATTTTAAATCCTTCACTGTTACTTCAAATTGGTGCTCTACTTCATAGCCTCTAAGAATTGTTTTTCCTTCAATATAATCATAACGAGGATTCACGGAATAAATGGTTGTTCTAATTTCATTGTCATCAATTCCTAATTGTAATAACTTCTGTATTACTGAATTTGAAATACTTGTATTTTCATCCTGGGCAATTTGCACATCGGAATTTTCAGTTACTACCCCTAATGTGATGATTGCTTGGTCGGGTTTAGCTTTTAATTTGCCTTCTCCTTCAATTATCATAGTAAAAGGATAGTAGCTTCTATTATATGAACGTGGTTGATGGTACTGGAATCCTTGGGGAAAGTGCATGACCTCACCTCTAACGATTGATTTGAATATCACATATATAATATGTAGCGGAACAGGACTGCGATACGTGAAAAGTCGAAAAGTTTTCATGATGGTGGAAGGAATTTTCATTATAATGGAATATAACGTTATAATAATAACAACAACCTAATATTCAGATTGATTTTCTGTTTCTGCTTGAAGTGAGGTGTATTCATGGATTTGCATCAATTATATATTTTTACAAAAGTGGTCGAGCATAGAAGCTTTTCAAAGGCAGCAGAGCATGTTTTTTTAAGTCAATCGACAGTCAGCTCTCATATTCATTCATTGGAAAAAATGTTTAATGTCACACTTTTTGACCGAGTTGGAAGGGAGAGTGTCCTCACTCCACATGGGGAAAAGCTGTATGAATGGGCACTAAAACTCTTGGAATTAAAGGACCAGGCTTTGCTTGATTTAAGTCAGGATATGACGGAGTTAAAGGGAAATATCCGGATAGCCGCCAGTTCCGTACCTGGACAATTCTTAATTCCAAAGATGGTCAAGCAATTTAGAAGAGATTATCAGCATATTGTCTTTCATATTAATCAATCCACTTCGAAAAATGCTGCTGAAAAGGTCATAAATGGGTCTGTTGATTTTGGCATAATCGGTGAAAAATATGAGCATGACAGGCTTCGTTACATTCCGCTGTTAAAAGAAAAGCTGGTATTGATTTCATCTGCTGGGATGGATTTCTCTAGCCCTGTTAATATTCATGAGCTGGTAAAATATCCTTTTGTCATGCGTCATTCTGATTCCGGAACGAATGCACTTCTTGAACGGTTCTTAAAAGAAAATGGCATTACACATGATCAACTGAATATCATTGCCTACACAGACAGCAGTCAAAGCCTCATGCAATTTGTAAAAGAAGGAATAGGGATTTCCATTATGTCTGAGATTGCGGCAAGAGAATATAGCGGTAGTGAACGTATTCGTTTGTACGATATTGAAGATTTTTATCATGAAAGATTTTTCTATCTTGTGTACAATATTAATCGTACACAATCCGTTGCATCAAATAAGTTTATTGAAGAAGCCAAAAGCTTGATATAGAAAAGAGCGAACATGCGTGTTCGCTCTTTTCTACTATATTCATTAATCTACTGTCTTGGACATTTCAATGACTAAAAAGTGAGAGGCTTCAGAAGCTTGAATCGTAATATCCTCTTCAACAATTTCCAGAGCATCTCTAGCCGTTAAAGTAGTTTCGTTAATGGTGGAGGCTCCTTCTATTTGTATTAAATAGGCTTGTCGTCCCTCTTTGACAGGAAAATGTATTTCATTATCTTGTGAAAGCTCTAATGAGTATAAGTTGACATCTTGATTAATTTTAATTGGTGCGGTCCCTTCTTTACTGGATACCATATGAAGCCATTTATTATGACGGTCATCCCATTTAAAGCGGTAATCACCATAATTAGGCTTATAACCTCGTTCATCTGGAAAAATCCAGATTTGCAGCATTCTTAATGTATGATCTCTATAATTATGCTCGCTGTGCAGGACGCCTGTCCCTGCACTCATATATTGTACCTCGCCTCTTGTTATGGTTTTCTGATTTCCCATACTATCAGCATGTGTTAGGTTCCCCTGTACGACATACGAAATAATCTCCATATCCCGGTGTGGATGTGTACTGAAGCCTGTCTGTGGTGCAATTAAGTCGTCATTAATTACCCGCAGTGCCCCGAAATTTATATTAGCTGGGTTATAATACTCTGCAAATGAGAAATGAAAGATACTTTGCAGCCAGCCTAGGTTACTTCTGCCCATTTTTTGATGATCTATTTTTCTTAACATGACTATCTCCTTCAATTCCTTTTATTATTAATCAATTATCTGACGTAGCTTATGATATTTTTAGGAAAATACTTTTAAATAAAAAATCTTTAATTCAAGATAAATTATAAAGGTTATTTTACTAGGATGTCAATTGAATAATTTTACCTTTTCTGAATTTATATCATTATATAAATATGATAACATTTAAATAGAATCTTCAGCAGATTGGAAAAATTGAGAAGGGGAATGGAAAAATGAATATTGTTGCTTCAGAGAGATTAAAAAAGCTAACAACCGGAATTTTTACAGAGCTGGCTAATAAAAAACAGGAGGCCCTTAAAAGAGGAATAGATGTTATTGATTTAAGTGTTGGGAGTCCTGACATGACTCCTGCAGCTAGTGTGGTAGAGGCTCTGATAGAGCATAGTAAGGATATTTCAAAGTATGGATATACATTAAAGGGAATTGATGAGTTTCAAGAGGCAGTTACTTTTTTTTACAATAAAAGGTATGGTGTGGACCTTAATCCTGAGAATGAAGTGCTGCAGTTGATGGGATCTCAGGATGGACTTTCCCATTTGGCTACCGCCATGGTTAATCCTGGTGAATATGTTTTGGTGCCTGACCCAGGTTACCCTATTTATGAAGCAAGTGTGACGCTAGCAGGAGGACATATTTATCCGATGCCATTGCTCGAGGAAAATCAATATCTGCCAAAGCTCGATGAAATTCCGTCAGAGATATTACGTAAAACAAAGATGATGATTATCAGTTATCCTGGAAATCCGGTAACAGCCTTGGCGAACGCAACCTTTTTTGAAGAGGTTGTACGGTTTGCGAAGAAACATAATATTCTTGTCGTTCATGACTTTGCCTATTCTGAATTAATTTTCGACCATCATCCACAGATAAGCTTCCTGTCGGTTCCAGGGGCTAAAGAGGTAGGGATTGAATTTAATTCGTTGTCAAAGACCTTTAATTTGGCAGGCTGTCGCATTGGATATGCTGTAGGGAATACGGAGGCCATTAAGATTCTAGCTGCCTTGAAGTCCCATATTGATTATGGGATTTTTTATCCGATTCAAATGGCAGCAGTCACAGCTCTTACATCAGATTACTCTGCTCTTAGCGACCAGGTAAAAGAGTATGAGAAACGGCGAAATGTTCTTGCCGCGGGCTTAGCAAAGGCTGGTTGGCACGTAGCCAAATCTCCTGCGACCATGTTTATTTGGGCAAGGATTCCTTCCGGCTGGAGCTCCCGTGAGTTTGCATTTGAATTAATTGAAAAAGCGGGTGTAGCAGTTGTGCCGGGCGATGCGTTTGGTAAAATAGGCGAGGGATATGTGAGAATGGCTCTTGTACAGTCCTCTGAGAAGCTAGCGGAGGCGGCTGAAAGAATCCAGCAATTTCTTCAAAATCGAGTCGATTATGTAAAAAATAATAATTAACCTTCAAAAACCAGCTAATCACAAAGGCTGGTTTTTGTTTTGTCCTTTGAATTTAATATAATTACAATTCTTGTAATATTAGAGCAAAGAAACTGAAAAGAAGCCTTGTTAAAATGATAGGAAACGATTTTGAACGATTAAAATTAATGGAGAAGAGGAATTCTAATGGAAACTCATGTGAAGCAGTCGCTAGTAGAATGGAAAAAGGAAATTAATGACCGATTGCAGGAAATAGATGAGGAATATGAAAAAACAAAAAATGAACTTCAACTATATTCCTATAAATTTAGTATTACAAAGCAGGTTGTACAATCAACAGTTAATGAAGACATCATTAGGAGTATCCGTGAAATGTATCATAAGCCCTTCGAACAGCGATTTAACCAATTGAAAGAGGCAATTAAGGATTTGGAGGAAAGAAAGAAAGTATTTCAAATGTTTATTGATAAAATAGATAAAATAATTGATTAAAAAATAAGATGTCAGGGCACCGCTAAAAGACAAATAAGGTATATTTGTCTTTTGCGGTGCCCTGACATAGCTTATTAAAAGGACGGTTTTACAACCATAAACCAAAGCATTAGCATGAGGAGGAGAATGTACATCCAGAGCGAACGAGTCAGTTGGTTCACTAATTTCCCTTTTTCAGCATCATTTTCATGGAATTTTTTCAGTTTTGGTGTAAAGGCTCGCGCCAGAAAAAATATGGAGGAAAACAAAATCACAAGCGTCATGATAACCCAAGGCGTACCCCAGGTCCATGGACCAAGCCATATGAGCAGAATGCCTGTGATAATCAAGACGTGGCCGGCATGCTTTGTCAGCCTGACGACCATGAGAAACATTTGTAAATAGGCTTCCTCTTTATTTTGCTCGTTTGTCTGGCGAAGCTTTCTTAAAACTGGAATGAGAATAAAGAACGGTCCAATCGAGACAATAGAACTGCTCACGTGTAAATAAATGATTATTCGATATAGAGAATCCACTTTTCTTAGACGTTACTCATTAACGGGTCTGAACTCATGTACCCATACCCGCATTTGCGGAAGCCATGGCATTCCCGGATGAAAGGATAGTATAGATTCTTTATATTCTTCAACATTTTGATAGCCTTCTTGAATGGCGTGCTCATCTGTTAATTCCCCAAGTGCCTGCGAATAAACCTTTTCTACAACAAACTTTTTACCCTTTAACTCCATGACTTCTCCTACATCTGCATATCGTCCATTTCTGCGGGTAGCTGTTTTTTTACCATCAAGTACCTTTTGGACATCAGCCTCCACTGTCACAAGTCGCTCAATGGAACAGGTTTTTGGTGGTAATGCATTGTTTTCTTCAGTATGATTCATTTCAGTAACATCCTTTCACTGTATAGTTTTATATAATTTACCACATTTTTTGTCGAACTACTAATCATAATGGGTTCACTATCCGGTGTCAGGCACCACAGAAAAATGATACACTTTATAGGAAGGAACCTAAATAGAGGTGTGGATGATGAAAACTGTATTGGTTATTGGAGGCGGGGTTACCGGCCTGTCAGCAATGTATGAGTTACAAAAGTGGAAAAAGGAACATCAGAAGGAAGTGCGGCTTGTGCTTGCTGAGTCATCGGACAAGCTTGGTGGGAAGATTCGAACAGTGAAAACGAATGATTTCATTATGGAATCGGGTGCGGACTCGATGGTGGCTAGAAAAGCGAACGCTATGTCGTTTATTCAGGATCTCGGCTTGGAGGGTGACGTTGTGTATAATGACACCGGAATTTCCTATATTTTTACTGGGGGCGAATTAAAACCCATACCGAAGGAATCTGTATTTGGAATCCCAGTCAGTATTGAGTCATTAGCGAAAAGTACACTTGTATCTGCTGAGGGTAAGGTAGAGGCCTTAAAAGACTTTTATACAAAGAATCAAAGCTTTACAAAAGATGATTCTGTCGGTGATTTTTTAGAATATTGCTTCGGCAGAGAGTTGGTAGAAAAGCAAATTGCTCCGGTTCTGTCAGGGGTATATTCTGGGAAGTTAAGCGATTTAACAATCTCTTCAACGCTCCCTTATTTATTGGAATACAAGGAGAAGTATGGAAGTGTTATCAAGGGCTTTGCGGCTAATAAGGAGCAATTCCAAAGTGGTGAGCGAAAATTTATATCCTTTAAAAATGGCTTAGGCTCACTAATTGATACATATGAACAGAAGCTTGAAGATGTAGAAATGATGAAAAATACAAAGGTAACCAGTATTAAGAAAACAGGTAGTCATTATCAGGTTTCTTTTAACCATCAGGAAGTAATGGAAGTCGACCAAATCATGCTCTGTATTCCGCACTCAGAGGCAGAAAGGTTAATTTCGGATCAAGTGCTGGCTAAACAGTTCAGCCAGTTAAAGAATAGCTCACTAATAAGTGTATACATGGGCTTTTCAATAAAGGATGAAGTGCTTCCTTTAGAAGGAACTGGATTTATTACTGCCGATAGTCAAGAAATTTCCTGTGATGCCTGTACATGGACAAGCCGAAAATGGAGGCATACATCAAAGAGCGGGAATCTTCTTGTAAGACTTTTTTATAAAAGCAGTAACCCAGCCTTTGCAAAGCTGCAGACCATGTCTGAGTCCGAGCTACTAAAGTTTGCAATGTCTGATTTGCAACAAAGTCTTGGTATTGAAGCGGAGCCGGCAGTAAGTATAGTCACTGACTGGTCTGGCACGATGCCAAATTATTCTATTTCTCATCCGAAAACGGTACAAGCCATTGAAGGGAAATTGGCATCAGACTATCCGGGTGTTTTCATTGCTGGATGCTCCTATTATGGTGTCGGAATTCCTGATTGTATAGAGAATGGACAAAGAACGGCTCATAAGATTATTTCATCCCTATAACTAAACGAAACAGGATAGCAAGTGGCTGTCCTGTTTTTTCTGTATATTTTTCGTTTGGATGATATCGATAGATGCTCAATGAATTGGTCACATTAAGTACATAATTCTAAAAATAAGAAACATTTGATTAGTAAAAAAATATTGACGAAACAAATAATGACCGTTATGATAAGAGTGCAACAAATAATTACGAACGGCATTCGATAATGTCGAACAAAGCTTAGGAGGACAGTCGTGGCAGAACGTTTTATTCAATCAGTTGAAAGAGCGGCAGATATCCTTGAATTGTTCATGACTTCAAAGCCTGAATTAAGTATCAAAGAAATTAGTGAACAACTAGGCTTGTCGAAAAGCACTGTTCACGGGCTGATCAAAACCCTAGAGCATAGAGGATACCTCCAGCAAAATTCCGAGGATTTAAAGTATAGGCTTGGTTTAAAGCTATTTGAACTAGGTTCTTTCATTGGTAATCAATTGGATATTGTCAAAATTGCACAGCCAATCATCAAGGAAACAGTAGAAAAATTAAAAGAAACGGTTCACCTTGTGGTTAGACAGCAGGATGAATTAATTTATGTTGAAAAAGTGGAAGGGCCGCATCAGTTAAGAATTTCCTCCCATGTGGGAAAAACGGCACCAATTCACTGTACTGGCTTGGGGAAAGCCATTCTAGCCAATTTGGATGAAAAAGAAGTGGACCGTATTTTAACTTCTACCGAATTGAAATCGTTTACGGAATATACTGTAACCGATATCAATGAAATTAAAAATCAGCTCGAATTTACAAAAGACCATGGTTATTCGATGGATGATGAAGAAATTGAATTAGGACTCAAATGTGTTGCGGCCCCGATATTTGATCACAACGGGAAGGCGATCGCTTCCATCAGCTGTGCTTCACCGAAAATGAGGCTAACAGAAGACAGACTTCCTGTCGTTATTGAGGGGATTAAAAAAGCTGCGGCAGATATTTCAAGATGTCTAGGCTACAAAGATGTTTCTCATTTCAAAAAGTGAGAACAGATTATTATATAAACTTTTAAATATAGGAGGAGAATTATTTTGGCAAAATTAAAAGCAGCTATTATCGGTTCAGGTAATATTGGAACAGACCTTATGGTCAAATTAGGAAGATCAGAGTATTTAGAATTAACTGCGGTTATCGGAATTGACCCTAACTCAGACGGTTTACGCCGTGCAAAAGAAGCTGGTTATGCAGCAGTTGATACTGGAATCGATGGTTTTTTTGCAGACCCTAATTTAGAAGCAGACGTTATGTTTGATGCTACTAGTGCGAAAGCTCACCTTTATAACGATAAATTATGTCAAGAGCGCGGAATTAAAATGATTGACTTAACACCGGCTGCAGTTGGACCATATGTATCTCCTGCAGTTAACATTAGTGAACACTTAGATAAAAGCAATATCAATATGATCACTTGTGGTGGACAAGCGACGATTCCAATGGTACATGCGATTAACCGTGTATCTAATGTTGTCTATGGTGAAATCGTTGCAACGATTTCAAGTAAATCTGCAGGCCCTGGTACTCGTGCCAATATCGATGAGTTTACTGAAACAACTTCTAAAGCAATTGAAGTCGTTGGCGGGGCTGACAAAGGGAAAGCAATTATCATCCTAAACCCAGCTGAACCTCCAATCATGATGCGTAACACAGTTTATGCACTTGTTGAAGAAGGAAAAATGGATGAGCAAGGTATCCGTGATTCTATTGCAGAAATGGAAAAGGTTGTTCAATCTTATGTTCCTGGTTATAAGCTGCGTGCAGAACCAATTTTTGAAGGCAATCAAGTGACTGTTCTTATTGAAGTAGAAGGTGCTGGAGACTACTTACCTAAGTATTCTGGTAACCTTGATATTATGACATCTGCTGCAGTACGTGTTGCAGAAGAGTTTGCAAAAAATGTTAAGAAAGAAACAGTTTAAGCTGGAGAAAGGGGATAAAAAATAATGACAATCGAAAGAGATATATTAATAACTGAAGTAGCCCTACGTGATGGAAGCCACGCTGTTAGACACCAATACACAGTAGACCAAGTAGTTGCTGTAACAAAAGGATTAGCTGATGCAAATGTACCTTATATCGAAGTAACACATGGTGACGGATTAGCAGGATCTTCATTACAATACGGCTTATCTAAAGTAAATGAAATGGAATTAATTGAAGCAGCAGCATCTGTTGCAGGCGATTCTAAGGTTGCCGTTCTATTATTACCAGGTATCGGAACACTTACTGAATTAAGAGAAGCTGCAAACCTTGGTGCAAAAATGGTTCGTGTTGCAACACACGTAACAGAAGCTGACGTAGCACCACAGCATATTGCTCTTGGTAAAGAATTAGGAATGGAAGCTGTTGGGTTCCTTATGATGGCTCATATGGCTCCAATTGAAAAATTAGTTGAGCAGGCTAAATTAATGGAAAGCTATGGAGCAGACATTGTTTATGTAACTGACTCTGCTGGTTATTTACTTCCTGAGCAAGTAACAGAACGCATTAATGCTCTAAGACAAGAGCTACAATGTGAAATTGGTTTCCACGGCCATAACAACCTATCTATGGCAATGGCAAACACGGTTGCAGCGATTAAAGCTGGTGCAACTCGTATTGACGGAAGTGTTCGCTGCTTCGGTGCAGGTGCAGGTAACACACAAACAGAAGCACTTGTAGCTGTTTGTGAGCGTATGGGAATCAAAACTGGTATTGATTTATATAAAATCGAAGATGTTGCAGAAGAAATTGTTGCACCACTTCTACCAGTAACACCAACGATTACAAGAGAAGCGATCACACTTGGCTATGCAGGTGTATACTCTACATTCGCTTACCATGCAAAACGTGCAGGTGAAAAATTTGGCATCGACGCTCGTGATATCCTAATCGAATTAGGTAAACGTCAAGTTGTCGGTGGACAAGAAGATATGATCATTGATGTTGCTGCAGAGCTAGCTAAAGCAAAAACAGTAGCTTCTAAATAATAAATTCTAACATAAAAGGAGATTCTTCTATATTAATAGTTGAATCTCCTTTTTTGATTTGCATCATAATTTTTTTGTCAACTACATAAAGATAAGCTATACTTTTTTTATATGGAAATAAAGAATGCCTAATGGAAGGGAGATAAATATCATTAAAACGATTGTCAACGTACTTTTCATCATAGCAGGATTTTTATCTCTTGGCTTAGGAATGATAGGAATTATTTTGCCGTTAATACCCACAACGCCGTTATTCCTTCTAGCGGCTTTTTGCTTTGTTAAAGGGTCTAAGAAATTTGATCGCTGGTTTAAAGGAACTGATTTATATAGGAAATATTTAGAGGACTTTGTTAGGGATAAATCAATGACGCGTAAGCAAAAGTGGACTATTCTACTGTTTGCAGATGTCATGATTTTAATTGCCTTTTTCCTTACTGACAAAATTTTTGTAAAAATTATTTTGTTGCTTGTGATTGCTTATAAATACTATTATTTTATGACTAAAATAAAGACGATTAAGGAATAGAGATTCTATTGGGGGGCAGGAGAATTGTATTTAACTATTAAAGAAACAGCTGAATATTTGGCTGTGGCGGAGCCTGTAATTGAAAGGCTTATTCAGGAAAGACGGATTCGAGCGATACATGATGGAGAGCAGTATCTCATCAGTAAGAATCAATTTACTACCCATTTTAAACAGCTGGAGAAGTATAAGGAATTGGTCGAAGAATATTATAATGAACCGATTCCTGAGGATCGAGATATTAAGGATGAGGATTAGAAAAAAGCTTAGACAGATTGATTTGCCTAAGCTTTTTTTGTCCGTAAATGACTTACTGTTATTTTTCTTTCCCATGGTCTGCTATTCCAGCGTTTCAGTGCGAGGAGACCTCTGATCCATTCATCCATTCCTTGGGCAATCCAAACACCGAGTAGCCCTAACCCAAAATGAACACCCAATATATAGCTGAAAACTACGGCTATTCCCCACATGAAGATGATACCTGTAATAAGTGGAAAACGTGCATCACCGGTTGATTTTAAAGAGTTCATTAATACGATGTTCATCGCTCTTCCAGGTTCAATGAATACTATAGCCCATAGCACAGGTATACCGACAGTTAGTATATTTACATCATCTGTAAATATACTTAGAACAGGTGAACCAATAAATGCAATCAGTAATGAAACAGCGAGAGAGGCTACCATGGAAATTTTCAATGTACGCATTCCGCGTCGAAAAGCACGTTCATATTGTTTGCCACCAATATAACGAGCAACTAAAAGCTGTGTCCCCATGGCAATGGCCATCGTGAACATAAAACAGACCATGGAAATGTTGAGAATATAAACACGGGCTGCAAGGGATGAAGCACCAAGAGAAACGACAATACCCGTAATGATTAATTGTGAGAATTGATAGGACAGACTTTCACCAGCAGACGGGATGCCAATGGAAAGAAGTCCTCGGAAATCCTCCAGTTTAATTCTAAATAGGTCTTGTAATTTCAATGAGAATGATAGCTTTTTATAAATCACATAAAGGAGTACGATAACCGATATGGCCCTTGCTACGACAATCGCCCATGAAACACCGATTACCCCAGTTATTGGTAGACCAAATATTCCAGAGAGGGCAAGAATATTACCCCCTATACTTATCAGGTTCATCAGTACAGTGACAAACATGGATTCCTTTGTGTAGCCATAGCTTCTAAGTACGGCACTAAGTGCAAGTGAGAGGGATTCGAGAAACAGTGAAAGCCCGCAAATCTTGATGAAAATTAATCCATACTCAAATATTTTTCCTTCAACATCAAATAATGTAAGGAAGTGTTCGCCAAAAATATAGACGATGAGAGCAACGATGATTCCAAACCAAAAATTTATTCCAAAGGCAGAGCGGGCCATCTGTCTGGCTTGCGGTAGCTGTCCTGCCCCTATTTTTTGACCAATTAGTATGGTAGCACCTACGGAGGTTACGTTGAAAACCAGAATAAAAATATTCAGCAGTTGGTTTGCAACCCCAACTCCTGCTGCAGCAGAGTCTGAGTAATGACCAAGCATAAAGGTAGCAATAATCCCCATACTCATATGCAATGCTATTTCAATAAAGAGAGGCCAAGTTATTTGAAAAAGAGTTTGTTCTTTATAGCTGTCCTTATGTTCATTCAAATTCTTTGTTTGCTCCTTTACTATCTTAAATTATAGTACAATACCAGTCTATTTTATTCCTATTTTTAAAAAAGTAAAGAGCAATAGTTTGATGGAACAACAAAGTTAGGATAGAAATTTATGGTTAGGAACAAAAAAAAGCTTAGATTTATTACCATCTAAGCCTTTCTAGCGTGCTCGTTCAAATACTGCATGATATATAGTGTCCATTCATTCATATCAATTTAAATATAAACATAGGGGCATACGATGAGCTTGCAAGCATCAGTCAGGAGAGAATTTGCCTTTACCATTTTGCCTTTATCCAGGTCTTCCAAGGCTCCTGCAATGCTTGCAAAAGCTTGGTATTGAAGATTGACTCCGTTTAGACAGTCTTCATGGATTTTCTGTAACCTAAACGATGTTAGTTCAACGCGCTCAAGCTGTTGTAAAAATATTTCATAAACAGGAATAACTTCATAAATCAAAGTATTGTAAAGCTCCTGGTCTGTTGTATAATGGTCCCCTGTAACGCGTTCAAATGCAGCTATCGCCTCCTTCTCTAAGTGGGAAATTTCCGCCAGCTCTTCCTGTAAATAACTGTGTATCTCCTCGCGCATAGAGTCCCGATAGCAACTGGAAAGAATCGAAGTTAAAAATAACCCCGGAGTCAATAAAAGTCTCTTCAATCAGGTTTCACCTCCATTTCAATGTATGAGGATTAGGGTATAAATATACATTGATTTCTGGATAGGTGAGGCTGGTGTAACTCCGGTGGAATTCCTGCAGTATTAAAAGGCCTGTTTCAAAGAAACAGGCCTACCTTCTATATTACAATTTAAATGAACTCTTTAAAGACACAATCATATTAAAGACTGATTTGTCCGCTGTAGAATGCTTTGGATCGACATTGAAATAGCCATGACGGAAAAATTGAAATTTATCCTGCGGCTTGACTTCCTTCATATTTGGTTCAATAAAGCCTTGAACCGTCTGAAGGGAATTCTTGTTCACATGGTCAAGGAAGGTTGTTTCTTCTCCGGATTGTGCAGCTTCATTTAATTCTTCGTCTAAAATCAACGGCTCATATAAACGGAATTCAGCGGGAATAGCCTGCGTTGCTTCTACCCAATGAAGAGTTCCTTTCACCTTGCGGCCAGTAAATCCAGTTCCACTTTTTGTTTCTGGGTCGTACGTACAACGAAGCTCAATAACATTCCCATTTTCATCTTTAATGACTTCTTCACATTTGATGAAGTAAGCATGCTTCAAACGAACTTCATTACCAGGGAAAAGACGGAAATATTTCTTTGGCGGATTCTCGATGAAGTCATCCTGCTCAATGTAGATTTCACGGGAGAATGGAATTTGTCTTGAGCCCATTTCTGGATTTTCTGGATTAATTTCAGCATCGAGCATTTCAACCTGTCCCTCAGGATAGTTTGTTATGACTACTTTTAGCGGCCGCAGGATACCCATTGTACGCGGTGCCTTTAGCTTTAAATCCTCTCTGACAAAGTGCTCAAGCATTGCTGAGTCAACTGTACCGGCATTTTTGGATACACCAGTTTCTTTTACAAATTCACGAATGGCTTCCGGTGTGTAGCCTCTTCTGCGTAGACCGGAAATCGTTGGCATACGTGGATCGTCCCAGCCATCAACATATCCTTCATCAACCAGCTGTTTCAGCTTACGTTTACTCATTACTGTATTGGTAATATTCAAGCGTCCAAACTCGTATTGATGAGGCTTGCTTTCCATTTCACATTCTGCGACAACCCAATCATAAAGCGGACGGTGGTCCTCAAATTCAGTTGTACAAATGGAATGAGTCACACCTTCAATCGCATCCTCAAGCGGGTGGGCAAAATCATACATCGGATAAATGCACCATTTATTGCCTGTGTTATGGTGTGTTGCATGGGCAACACGGTAAAGAACAGGATCACGCATATTTAAATTTGGCGAGGACATATCGATTTTTGCTCTCAGTACCTTTGATCCGTTTTCAAATTCGCCCTTTTTCATGCGATTAAACAGGTCAAGGTTCTCCTCGATGGAACGGTCACGATATGGGCTCATTTTTCCAGGCTCTGTTAAGGTACCGCGGTATTCACGTATTTGCTCTGCTGTTAAATCATCAACATAGGCCTTGCCTTTTTTGATGAGAAGAACGGCACGCTCATACATTTCATCGAAATAGTTTGAAGCGTAGAAAAGACCATCCCACTCAAATCCAAGCCAAGAAACATCTTCTTTTATGGAGTCAACGAATTCTTGGTCTTCCTTCGTTGGGTTTGTGTCGTCAAACCGTAAATTGGTTTTTCCGTTAAAGTCATCCGCAAGCCCAAAATTGATCACAATAGACTTGGCATGACCAATATGTAAGTAGCCGTTTGGCTCAGGAGGAAAACGAGTAATAATCTCTTTATGTTTTCCTGACTCAATATCTTCCTTTATAATACTCTTAATAAAATTTGATGAGTTATTTTCCAACCTAAATCAGCCTTTCCTAGGTTTATATTTACACTATTATAGCAAATAAAAAAGCAACCCTTAAATGAATTTGTGATATTTTCTTATTATAACCATATTTTATCGACAACAATCGAGCAATGCGTTAAAGCAGTGGGGGACAGTCCCCCATCGCTTTAACGCGCCGGGGGACTGTCCCCCGTTACGGTGATGTGTTAAAATGTTACAAAAATTTAAGGTAAATGACATTCTTTGCACCTGGATGTTTGGTAGAATACAAGGATAGGGTATGATGTGATTGACAGAGTAATCTTTACATATAGTTAATGAGTGAATTTTACTTGGGGGGCGAGAAAAAAGTGACAACAGAAAAACAGTTGATAGAAAAAATGTATTATGAAACCTTTCTGAAGGGTGATCCGAACCTGGCTCCAATCCAAGTTCTCGGAGAAGCATATATGGAAGAGCAGAAGAAGGATATTCCAGATTTATCAGCCATCCGATTTGCTCAAGGAGAAATATATTTTCATCATAAGGATTACGAAGCAGCGATTTTTAAATGGGAGAATATCCAAAATGAATGGGAGCCATGGGCGAAGAAAAATATGGCTGATGCCTATTTTGAATTGGGACTCTTGCCAACTGCAGAAGAAATCTACAAAGCGATTGATACAGAGGATCGAATATTGCAGACTGAAGTCGCTCTACAATTATTCTCTTTATATATAAAACAGAAAAATTCCGATTCTGCTAGCCTGGTAATCAAGGAAACGGTTGCGCAAAATCCGGATTATGAAAATGTCACAGTGCTGGCGCGCTCCTTTTTTGAAGAACACCAGGACTGGGCAAGCGCCATTGACCTTGCTTGGGATGAAGCAATCAGGCTTGAATCACTGGAATGGTATGATGTGATGATTGGCTATGCACAAAAAGGGGTCACGCAAATGAAGGAGCCGGTCTTCTTCGAAGAGGGCCTGTATATTTTAGCAACAGTGAACAGCGAACGTTTTGAAAAACTGGCGTCTGCACTATGGAATAATTTTAAAAAAAGTGAAGCCCACCTATCCTGGGTGGTTGTCATGGACCGTGTCATATCAAG
Organism: Bacillus tuaregi; assembly: GCF_900104575.1. Classification (NCBI taxonomy): domain Bacteria; kingdom Bacillati; phylum Bacillota; class Bacilli; order Caryophanales; family Bacillaceae; genus Bacillus; species Bacillus tuaregi. Next base: position 3,704,112 of record NZ_LT629731.1, on the reverse strand, counting down.
AATAACTCCGGAAAACATCGGTTCCTGGAGCATACTTTCAAGTTTATACGAGGAGTCTTATTTGCGTTTAATTAATGGGACGCACTTAATTCGAGAAGTCGGAGCCACAATACCTAACCTATTAACAAACTGGATGAAGATATGTGTGTCAGGTCATGCATTGAAGGCAGCTACAGCAGTGATTTCCTGGAATGAAATGTTTCCTAGAACGCTAGAGCCTCCGATTGTCTATGAGGCAGAAAATCAACTGTTGGAGCTGGAAAAGCAAACGAGTGGCTATGAGGAAGCAGTCAGGCTGTCAAATGAAGTATTACATTGGGCGACAAAGCAGGATTTGCATGTCACTAAATCGTTGACATGGATTATGAATGCCATCAAGAATCAAGAATCGTATAAGCTTCTAGTAGTTGGGACAGATGAAAGTGGAAAATCTACTGTCATTAATTCAATGGTTGGTTATGATATTCTTCCTGAAGATAACAAAGCGTTGGTGCTGCTAGATTATCATGAGGTGCCTGGAATCAAAGAAATTGCTGACTCTGAAATTATTGAGGTAGAACAAATTGAAGAGCAGCCATCATTTCGTTATCAGCGCTCTTATCATGCAAAGCTGAAGAGTCCTTTCATGCAGAAGCATGAGATTGCCCTCATGGACACACCTAGTATCAACGATAGTGATGAAGTCCTCTCCTGTTTACATGCAGCCGATGGTGTGTTGTTTGTCTTGAATGCAAATAATCCTTTTACAGAAAGAGAGCAGGAGACACTTAAGCAATTAAGAGAGGAAATGCCAAATATAGACATACACTTCCTTTTAAATAAAATGGATGCAGTCTATGATGAACGTGATAAGACAATCGTTGAGACAAAGACAAGAGTGAAAAGCAGTATGCCAAATGCCGGTGTATTTGCCTTTTCTCCACATTATGATGACAACAGCCAAGCAAGTGATTTTGGAAAATTCTTTGCTACCCATTATAAGCAAAAAAGTCTAATTGCTGGACGGACAACGAACCTGCTTTATTTTGTCAGAAGACTCATCATGTATTTATTGAATAAACGAATTGAAAAAGAAAATTCCCTCGTTGACTCAATCAAGTGGAATGAAGAAATGGTGTCAAAATTAAATGGCGCCATCCATCAAATCGGCGACAAAGAGCTAGAAAAGGTACGGGTAATATCAAAGGGCTATCAGTCCATTAAGGATAAAATGAAAACAGAGTTAGTCGAAAAAATCCCACAAATTTTAAGAGGCAGCTCAGAGTATATTAAGGAAAATAGTGATTTCGGGAAATTACATCTAGAGTTAAACGAAGAGATGAATAAGCGTGTCGAGCATTACTTAGTCGAAAATGCTCTGCCTACCTATTACCAATATATCCAAAGCTGGATTCAGGACAGTACGGCAGAGTTTAATGAAGTTCAGTTATCGATGAATGAGATGTGCGAAAGCTTCAATGCTTTGTATGATGAGGAAAAGCTGCAGCTTGACTGTGATTTTAAGGTGCTCGATGATTGGAATCGTGATGCGGATCGTTTAACAACCGGGATTCACTGGGAAAAAATGAATATTCTTCTCCGATTCACCCCATCTCAGTTTTTATTAAAGAGTGCGGGGAAATTGCTTGGCAGTCTATCGCAAAATAAATCTATGCTATACAACAAGTATAAACAATATGTGGAAACTGAGGATTATCATGAAGCAGCCACTTTAATTGCAAATAAATTTCTACAGCCGTTTGAACTGTTTGAAAGGTCTATTGAACGTGATATCAAAATGTTCTTCCGGAATCCATTGGCAGTCTTAAATCAAACCGTTGAGGAATCTCGAATAGAAATTGCTGTTAATAAAGAAGCGTTAAGCAAGATGCGGGAAAATCCTGAATGGTATCAGGATCCACTAACCTTCTTTGAGCTCAAGCTTCGACAAAATGAGTGGCTGGACCAAAAAGAAAGTAAAATACCTGTTTAATAAAGTTTATTTAAAAAAGAGTCTCAAAATATGAGATTCTTTTTGCTTTACACGAATAGACATTACTAACACAGTGATTCTTTTATGAACGTTCAGGACAATGCCGAAAATTCGTTAGGGGGATTTTCCGTGGAGATTGGCTATATAAATGGTAATTACATTGGATTGAATGAAAAGGCTGTCCCTATTGAGGAGAGAGGACAACAATTTGGGGATGGCATTTATGAAGTTATTCGTGTATACAATGGTAAAGCCTTTATGTTACAGGAGCACTTGGAAAGACTAATAAAAAGCGGAAATGCCATTAAACTCCCAATTAAACAGAAAATCGAGGACTTTCGAAGCTTAATTAACGAAGCCATCGTTCAATCAGGGTTAACAGACAGCTGTGTCTACTTACAAATAACGCGGGGAATATCAGCAAGAAATCACCTTTTTCCAGACGTACCTATTTCTATTTCGATGACTGTCAAACCGATTATTCCTTTGGCAAAATCGATTCGTGAGAACGGAGCATCAGCTATTTTCCATGACGATGAACGCTGGGCTAATTGTTATATCAAATCATTAAACTTACTACCAAATGTTTTAGCAAGACAAACCGCCTATGAGCAGAATTGCGTTGAAGCGATATTGGTTCGGGACGGAATGGTAACAGAGGGAACAAGCTCCAATGTTTTTATTGTGAAACAAGGTAAGGTGTATACAGCACCACTATCAAGGTATATTCTTGCTGGTATAACTCGAGTGGCTGTTAAGAATATATGTGAAGCAGAGAGTATTTCATTCATAGAACAGTCTTTTTCAAAAGAGGTGCTCACAAAGGCCGATGAAGTATTTATTACCAATACAACCTCAGAAATTGTCCCCATCGTTGAAGTGGAAGGGCATATGATAGGCACTGGACGTCCGGGAGAAGTATCAAGGAAGCTTTATAATAAACTGCAGCAACTTGTTGCAGACTTAAAGGAGTAAAGATGAATATTATTGACCTTCATTGTGATGCATTAATGAAGCTAAGGGATGCTAGAGGGACATTATCCTTCGCTGACGGTGCTAATTTAAATACAAATAAGGAAAAGTTAAAAAAAGGAAATGTTAAGGTGCAATGCTTTGCCATCTTTATTGAGCCGGAAATGCCATCAGACCAGCAATTTCAAGCTGCGCTTGAACAAATTGACTATTTCTATCGTGATGTATTGGCAAAGAATCCAGATATGAAGCAGATAACAAAATGGTCTGATTTTGACCGGCTACTGGACAATGAAATCGGTGCGATGTTGACCCTTGAGGGAGTAGAGGCGATTGGAAATGACCTCTCAAAGCTTCATATCCTCTATCAGCTTGGTGTTCGTTCTGTAGGTTTAACGTGGAATCATGCCAATCTAGCTGCTGACGGTGCGTTAGAGCCTAGAGGTGGAGGCTTGACTGCATTTGGGAAGGAGATTGTCAGATGGAATAATGAGCATCGTGTATTAACCGATGTCTCCCATTTATGTGAGCAATCCTTTTGGGATGTGATGCAGCTAGCGGAATATCCGATTGCTAGCCACTCAAATTCCCGCAAGCTTTGTAATCATCCCCGTAATTTAACTGATGAGCAGGCAAGAGCGATGTTTAAAAGCGGAGGTATGATACATGTAGTATATTATCCTGATTTTATTAGAGAAGAGGGGGCCCCGGCAACAATTGACGATATCATTGCTCACATTGATCACTTTTGCTCCTTAGGAGGAAGAAAACAGATTGGACTTGGCTCTGATTTCGATGGAATATCTACTTTCGTTCATCATTTAGAAGACGCATCTAAGCATCCAAACTTAATTGAGAAGCTTTTACGATACTTTAAGGAAGAGGATGTAAAAGGATTTGCCTATCAAAATTTTCTTGATCACAGGCCGCAGGATTTGTAGTTTTATAACGAATACTGACTGGATTTTTATAAGGAATTTCTTTTAATAAAGGAAAAAATGTCGAATGTCTCTAATAGGAGTACAAATGTATTTGTGGGGAAGATAAAACTATTGCAATTTTTTTAAAAAGGGTGGATAATAGGGAAATAAATTTGACTGAAAATTATAATATGGGAGATGACGAAATGAAGGTAGTAAAATTTGGTGGAAGCTCATTAGCATCAGGGACTCAGGTTGAAAAAGTGTTTAATATCGTTTTGTCTGATCCTGAACGAAAAATTGTTGTCGTATCAGCACCCGGTAAACGGTATAGTGATGATATTAAAGTGACAGATCAATTAATTTCATTAGGTGAAGCCTGTTTAGCAGGTAAAGCGGTTGATGAGGAATTAAAGGCCGTTTTAAAAAGATATGCACTCATTGCAGAGGAATTGGAAATCTCTACCGCCATCATTGACGAAATTGAACAAAGCCTTTTAGCGCTCATGAATCAGGATAAAAAGAATCCAGAGCTATTCATAGAAGCCATGAAAGCAAGCGGAGAAGACAATAATGCCAAGTTGATTGCTGCCTATTTTCAATCAAAAGGGGTAGAAGCCTATTATGTCAGTCCAAAAGAAGCAGGACTTTATGTAACAAACGAACCGGGCAATGCTCAAGTTCTACCAGAATCCTATGATAATTTATATCGTTTACGTGAGCGGTCAGGAACTCTCATTGTGCCTGGATTCTTTGGCTATAGTAAAGAAGGAGATGTCTTAACGTTTTCACGTAGCGGCTCTGACATCACTGGTTCGATTTTAGCTAATGGTGCGAAAGCAGACCTTTATGAAAACTTTACGGATGTGGATGCTGTTTATACGGTGAATCCTTCCATTGTCCAAAATCCAAAGGAAATTCGTGAATTAACATATCGTGAAATGCGAGAGCTCTCCTATGCAGGATTTTCTGTCTTCCATGACGAAGCCTTAATCCCGGCCTTCCGTGCAGGTATTCCTGTACAGGTGAAAAATACCAATAATCCTTCCGCACCTGGGACAAAAATTGTGAATAAGCGTGCAAATACAAATGGACCTGTGATTGGAATCGCAAGTGATGATGGCTTCTGTTCCATCTACGTTGGAAAATATCTAATGAACAGAGAAATCGGCTTCGGTCGCAAGCTTCTTCAAATTCTTGAGGAATTTAACTTGAGCTATGAGCATGTTCCGTCAGGTATTGATGATATTACGGTCATTCTTCGTGAGGACCAAATGGACGAAGTGACAGAAAAGGAAGTCATCAAGCGAATCCAAATTGAGCTTCATGCAGATGAGGTAGAGATTGAGCACCATTTAGCATTAATTATGGTTGTTGGAGAAGGCATGCGTCATAACGTTGGTACGACATCCAGAGCTGCAAAGGCACTTGCTGATGCAGGTATTAATATTGATATGATTAACCAAGGATCTTCTGAGGTAAGTATGATGTTCGGCGTGAAGGCTCACGACGAGAAAAGAGCGGTACAGGCATTATACAATGAGTTTTTTGCTTCAGTACTAGCCTAAATAGTGATAGGTAAAATGGTGTCAGGCATCGCAAAAAGACAAATACTGTTCTTTGTCCATCTGCGGTTCCTGACACCGTTGTTTTATCCAAAAAAGCCGATGAGATGTAATGAGGCATCCCACCGGCTTTAGTAGTTGTATTATGTTACATTGAAACCTTGATGGTTATTACACGCCCTTATAGGCTTTACGATAAATTTCAGCCAGCTCAGTTACAAGCGGAAGCTTAGGGTTAGCTGTTGTACATTGGTCTTCGAAGGCGCGGTCTGATAATAGATCAAGCTTACTCTCGAATTCCTTCTTGTCAATGCCCTGTGATTCAATGCTCATAGGAACATTCATGCTCTTAGCTAGGTTAATGATTGCTTGTACAAGACTTTCTACACCTTCTTCTGTTGTGCGAGCAGGAAGACCTAGGAATCTTGCAATTTCAGCATAGCGCTGGTCAGCGATAAAGTGCTCGTATTTAGGGAATGCAGCCAGCTTAGTTGGTCTTGTTGCATTGTAACGGATAACATGAGGCATTAAAATGGCATTTGCGCGTCCGTGAGGAACATGGAACTCAGCTCCAAGCTTATGCGCTAATGAGTGGTTAATGCCAAGGAATGCGTTCGTGAATGCCATACCTGCAATCGCAGATGCGTTATGCATTTTTTCACGTGATTCTTCGTCACTTGGATTTGCATAGGCTTTTGGCAGATATTCAAATACTAACTGAATCGCTTTCATAGCAAGACCATCTGTGAAATCATTGGACATAACGGATACATATGCTTCAATCGCATGTGTTAGTACGTCCATTCCAGTATCTGCTGTCACGCCTTTTGGCAATGTCATAACGAATTGTGGATCAATGATAGCTACATCTGGTGTTAACTCATAGTCTGCTAATGGGTATTTCATATTATTAGCTTTATCAGAAATAACCGCAAAAGATGTCATTTCTGAACCAGTGCCGGAAGTAGTTGGAATCGCAACCATTTTAGCCTTTTTACCAAGGTGTGGGTACTTAACAATACGTTTTCTGATATCCAAGAATTTTTGCTTTAAGCCAAAGAAGTCTGTTTCAGGGTGCTCATAGAACAGCCACATGCCTTTAGCAGCGTCCATTGCAGAGCCTCCGCCTAATGCGATGATAACATCCGGCTCAAAGTTTCTCATCATTTCTGTACCCTTCATGACGGTCTCAATCGAAGGATCTGGCTCAACCTCAGAGAAGATTCGATAGTGAACATTATTTGGATGCTGCTCTAAATAATGAATGACCTTATCTACATAACCAAACTGAACCATGGCAGGGTCAGTGATGATGGCAACCTTTTGAATGCCTTCCATAACGGCTAAATATTGGATGGAGTTTTTATAGAAATAAATCTTTGGTGGAACCTTAAACCATTGCATATTCTTGTTTCTCCTTGCCATGCGCTTGACGTTAATTAAATGTGTAGTCGTTACGTTAGCTGAAACAGAGTTACCTCCAAAGGATCCACATCCAAGGGTTAATGAAGGTACTAATGCATTATAAAGGTCACCGATTGCCCCCTGTGAAGATGGTTGGTTAACCACCAGACGTCCGGCCTTCATTCTTTTTCCAAATTCATTAATCACATCTTGATTATTAGAGTGAATAACGGCTGTGTGTCCAAGTCCGCCGAAATTAAGCATTTCCTCTGCACGTGTTAAACCTTCTTCAGTTGAGTTTGCTTTAATACAAGCTAAGACAGGGCTTAATTTTTCACGTGAAAGCGGGTGGTCTGGTCCAACACCTGTTAATTCTGCAATTAAGGCTCTAGTGTTGTCTGCAACCTTCACTCCAGCCATTTTAGCGATATCAACAGCAGATTGTCCTACAATAAATGGATTTACAGCACATGTATTTTCATTAATAACTAATTTCTCAACCTTTGCTTTTTCGTCAGCCGTTAAGAAATGACAGTTATGAATAAGTAATTCTTGTTTTACCTGATCATATATTTCTTTATCAACAATGATGCCTTGCTCTGACGCGCAGATCATTCCGTTGTCAAAAGTTTTCGATAGAACGACGTCATTGACAGCACGTTTAATATTAGCTGTTTTCTCAATGTAAGCAGGAACGTTTCCGGGGCCTACGCCAAGTGCAGGCTTGCCAGAGCTATAAGCGGATTTAACCATTCCGCCTCCGCCTGTTGCAAGAATTAAAGCAACCCCTGGATGATGCATTAACTGAGTTGTTGCATCTAAAGATGGGCTTTCAATCCATTGGATACAGTTTTCAGGTGCTCCTGCTTTAACTGCTGCATCTCTTAAAATTCGAGCAGACTCACTAGAGCACTTTTGTGCAGATGGATGGAACGCGAAAATAATCGGGTTACGTGCTTTAATTGAGATTAATGCTTTAAACATGGTTGTAGAAGTTGGATTTGTAACAGGAGTCATGGCACAAATAACACCAACAGGCTCTGCAATTTCTACAACACCTGCTTGATCGTCCTCGTTGATTACTCCCACTGTTTTATAATGCTTAATTGTATTCCATATGTACTCAGTACCAAAAATATTTTTAATAATCTTATCTTCATACACACCACGTTTTGTTTCCTCAACTGCAAGCTTAGCTAATGGCATGTGGGCATCAATACCTGCAAGTGCCATTTCGTGCACGATGGTGTCAATTTGCTCTTGGTTGAAACCTTTAAACTGTTTTAAAGCTTCTTGGGCGTTTGATACTAATGTGTCAATCATTTTGTTAACTGCTTTTTCTTTTGTTAACTCTTTTTCTTTGATAGCCATGACAAAACCCCCTAATTAATGGATGCTTTTCTGAAGATTTCTATTCTTTGGTACAGTCCTAATTATAAATGAAATCGCTTACAAAATCTCATGGATAAATAATGAATAATAAAGAGGAAAAAGTAACATATATCACAGTATCAATAGTTTGATAGAAATTCATAGAAAAGAGGAACTAATTTAGGAGCATTCCACATTAGTCCCTCAATGTTATTATCTATGAACTTAGCTTACTCTAACCGATGGGTTCATGGCCTTCATTTGTCTGCGGATAGAGGTTAATAAAATGAATCCACATATTATCAATAGTACACTTGTCGTGATAAAGACGGACGAAAATCCAAAATAGCCTGAAATAATTCCACCTATAGCAGGTCCAATCATATTCCCAAGGAATTGCAAACTTGTATTATAACCAAGTACTTCACCCTGCATAGCAATGGGGGCTTCTCGGCGAATATAGGCAACCCTTAATGGAATCAGACCGCCCATTGCAGCTCCAAGCACAAAACGAATAATCAGAAGCTGCCAATATTCAGTAATAAAGGCTCCAGGCAAATAAATGAGACCAGTCACAAATAAAAGAATAACCAACAGTTTGAGATGTCCAAATTGGTCGCCAATACTTCCCCATTTTCGTGCCATCAATAAATTTCCTAGTCCGGTTAAGGAAAAAGCCAAACCAGAGAAAAAGGCTAAGTTAGCGGCACCATGTAATTCATTGACAAATAAGGAGAGAATCGGCTGAATACTAAAATTTGCGACCTGAATTAGAGTGGATAAAAGCAAAACGGTAATCATAACTGGATTATGAATAATATGGCTTAAGACTTCCTTGCTTGAATAACTCTTCTTTTCATCGGACTTTGCTTTTAATTTAAATTCCTTTGTTGTCAATACCAGAATGACAGAAATAATAATACTGAAGGAGGTTGTTTGAAAGGTTGCTGCAAAGCCGATAGAATCTGCAAGCACTCCCCCCAGTAGTGGTCCCATTAAGCTCCCTGTAATGTTACCAGTTTGTAAGGTACCAAGCACCTTCCCAGCTTTTTCTTTAGGTGTTTGTGTTGAAATATAAGCCTGTGACATGGGGATAAAACCGGTGAAAATACCGGTAAAAAATCTCAGGATAAATAATTCCCAAACGGATGAAACGAAACCCATTAGAAAAAGGGAGGCTGCTAGTCCCAAGCCAGAGAAAATAAGGATTTTCTTGCGACCGTATTGATCCCCAATTCTTCCCCAAATGGGTGCAAAGATAAATGCCGTGACAAATGTAACAGCAAATGTCCATCCTGCCCAATGCTGTACATAGGTTGAAGAGTGATCTCCAAAGGTTTCAATTAATAATGAAAGAAAAGGGAGTACCATCGTCATACTTGCACCAACAAAAAAGTTTGCAAACCACATAATCCTCAGATTACGGATAGCTTGCTTTTCCTCTAGCATTCTATAAACACTTCTTTCCTCGAATATTTCGTAAAGCTAAATATATATTTAATATGATAGTTCATTTAGTAGAAAAAATGAAGGAATTAACATTCCCGTAGGATAAAATGTTTTAATAATATTCAGAAAACGTGTATCATCAAAATAAATATTATTGCTACGGTTCAAAGAATGTAAAGTAGTATCATTTTTAGGAGGCTTATCATGGCAAGTGTTTTATCATTTTTAAAGCCCTATCGTATTCCGGCAGCTGCCGCTTTATTTTTAATGCTGATTGAACTGACTGTAGAGCTGCTACAGCCCTTTTTAATGGCAAAGGTTATAGATGAAGGAATATTAAAGGGGGAGCTTTCTGTTGTATTAGTTTGGGGAGGTATCATGATTGGGATTTCGCTTCTTTCCTTTACAGCAGGGGTTACAAACTCCTTTTTTGCGTCTCATGTCAGCCAAAGCTATGGATATGATATTCGTAGCGAATTGTACGAAAAGATTCAGCGGTTTTCATTTTCTAATTTGAATCAATTCGCGACCTCTTCTCTTATAACTCGATTAACAAATGATGTGACACAGCTTCAGCATACCGTTTTTATGGGGCTACGAATCATGATGAGGGCACCATTACTGATAATGGGAGCGATGATTATGGCGTTTGTTGTCAATGCAAGGCTAGCTCTCATTCTCATTCTAACTGTTCCATTTGTGTTTTTGTTTCTTGTCTTTATATTACATAAAGGAAGAAAACAGTTTGCTGAAGTTCAGAAGAAGCTTGATAAAGTAAATGGGGTAATGCGAGAGAATTTAACAGCAATGAGATTAATTAAAGCATTTATTCGCCATAAACATGAATCCAAACGTTTTAATCAGCAAAGCTCACAATTGATGGAGAAAACATCCAAGGCTTTAAGATTTATGGAAACAATTATGCCTGTTCTTTTATTTGTCATGAACGTTAGTATTTTGGGGCTGTTATGGTTTGGCAGGGCTGAAATAAACCAAGGCGGAGCCAAAATCGGAGAGGTTGTAGCTGTTATCAATTATGCCTTAAGGATTACCTCATCGTTATCGGTTCTATCCTTTATCATAACTGCTTTTTCTCGTTTTAGGGCATCGGCAGACAGGGTTTCAGAGGTATTAAATGAACGACATGATCAAAACGATGAAAGCCGGATAGAAGGGCTTGACCTACTGAAAGGAAAAATTGAATTTCGCTCTGTTTCATTTCGTTACGATAAAGCTGTACCGGTCATTGAAAATCTCTCCTTTGTGGTAAAGCCAAAGCAAACCGTTGCAGTTTTGGGAGCGACAGGCTCTGGAAAAACCTCATTATTCCAGCTGATTCCGAGGCTATATGATGCTGATGAAGGGGAGGTGCTAATTGATGACAGAAATATATCTGAATATAGCATGAAGCAGCTCCGGATGCAGATTGGCTATGTCCCTCAGGAATCTCTGCTTTTTACGGGAACGATTAAGGAAAATTTATTATGGGGAAAAAAAGATGCTAGCATGGAAGAAATGGTATTAGCTGCGAAAAATGCCCAAATTCATGAGACCATAAGTCAACTGCCTGACAAGTATGAGACAATGCTTGGACAAAAAGGTGTCAATCTATCCGGAGGTCAAAAGCAGCGTCTTTCCATTGCCAGAGCTCTTATCAGAAAACCGAGAATATTATTGCTTGATGATAGTACAAGTGCATTAGACCTTCAAACGGAAAGGAAGCTGTTAGAGGCTATTGAATCATATGATTGTACGACTTTAATTGTTACGCAAAAAATTAGTACAGCTCTTAATGCTGATATGGTATTACTGCTTGAGGATGGCAGGCTGCTTGCAAAGGGAAGCCATGAATCCTTATTAGCATCATCTCCTCTATATCAAAATATTTATCAAACACAATTAGAGGAAGGGAGGTTAAAGGATGTTCAAGGAGCTCAGTAAACCATTTCAGTATAAAAAAATAGAATTGAATTTGGAGAAAAGAAAAAAGACAAGAAAAAGAACGGCTTCTATAAATGACTGGCAGGGTACATTGAAGAAGTTATGGGACTATCTTATCGTCCATAAGAGTCTATTACTGCTCGTTATCTTTATGGTCATACTTAGTTCATCTCTTGGCCTCTTCGGTCCTTTTCTATTAGGAAGGGCAATCGACGAATATATTGTTTCAAGCAGTCTGGCTGGACTTCTTACCGTAATAGCCTTTCTCTTGTTTATTTACGCCATGCATTCCCTTTCTCTATGGCTGCAAAATTATTGGATGATTGGGATAGCGCAAAAAACAGTCTTGACTATGAGAACAGAGCTTTTTATGCACTTACATAAGCTGCCGATTTCTTTTTTCGATAGTAAGAAGCATGGAGAATTAATGAGCAGGGTTACCAATGATCTTGAAAATGTTAGTTCTACGTTGAACAGCTCTTTTATCCAAATTCTATCAAGTATCCTAACATTGACAGGTACCATTCTTGTCATGCTTTTTCTAAGTCCAATGTTAACAATGGTGACATTGATTATAGTGCCATTAATGTATATCGGAATGAAGTGGATTACGAACCGTACCGGCAGGCTGTTCAAGGAGCAACAACGACATCTTGGTGAATTAAACGGTTTTATTGAAGAATCGATTTCCGGACAGAAAATTGTCAAAGCCTTCTCACAGGAGCAACGTGTACTGGAGGATTTTGCTGAAAAAAGTGAACAGCTAAAGTCTACAGGCTACTGGTCACAGGCCTATTCAGGATTCATTCCAAAGCTGATGAACGTCTTAAATAATCTTAGCTTTGCAGTGGTTGCAGCAGTCGGGGGAGTTCTGGCGATAAGAGGGGATGTCACGATTGGGACGATAGTGATTTTTACCGAATATGCAAGACAATTCACTAGGCCTCTAAATGACCTGGCCAATCAGTTTAATACCTTATTATCCGCCGTAGCGGGTGCAGAACGTGTGTTTGAAATTCTCGAGCAAGAAGTGGAGTCAGTTGATGAAGGGAAGGCAGTATCCCTTACGAATGTCCAGGGAGAAATTGAATTTTGTAACGTAACTTTTTCCTATAAAGAGGGAAGTCAAACGATTCGAAATGTGACCTTTACGGCTTCAAAGGGTGAAACAATTGCTCTAGTTGGTCCTACCGGAGCGGGAAAATCAACGATAATTAATTTACTCTCGCGTTTTTACGACGCAGAGAGCGGCAATATTTTGATTGATGGTCATGAGATTAAAAGTGTGACAAGGGAAAGTCTGCGAAGATCAATGGCGTTTGTACTTCAGGACTCCTATCTATTTGAAGGGACTATACGGGAAAATATTCGCTTTGGCCGCCTGAATGCAACTGACGAAGAGGTTATTGAAGCAGCACAGGCCGCCAATGCCCACTCCTTTATCATGAAGCTTCCGAACCAATATGATACTATTTTGAAGCAGGATGGAGGAGGAATCAGTCAAGGTCAGAAACAGCTTTTATCGATTGCTAGAGCAGTGCTAGCCGATCCCGTTATATTGATTCTAGATGAAGCGACAAGTAGCATTGATACTGTCACAGAATGGCGGATTCAAGAAGCTATGGGACGCCTCATGAGGGGAAGGACAAGTTTTGTTGTGGCTCATCGACTTAATACCATCAGAAGGGCTGATCAAATCCTTGTTTTATCAGAAGGAGAAATCTTGGAGCGTGGCTCACATGAGGAACTACTGGAAAGAAAAGGATTTTACTATAGACTGCATGGTCAAGGTTAATTATTAAGGAAAAAGGAGGCCTTATTATCAGTCTTCCTTTTTCCTTTTGACTGACTGGTCATATTATTATATACTGAAATGGAAGACGTTCATAAGGGATGGAGAGTAATTTGAAAACGATTGATCAAATTATAGAGGTATTAAGACAGCTTGGTGTTAATGCTGAAAAAGTATACAGGAAACCAAAGGAGACCTATCAACCTTGATGATACCAACAGAAGAAATGGGATTACTGAAGAAGAAAATATTTGAAGCTGAGAATCTGCAATCCAATCTGACTGAATGGAAAGAACAGCTTTTTGTTTACAAGTTTGCCCTTGATGAAATCAATACGAAGCTAAATATACTAAATGAAGAATATCAGCATATTCATAACCATAATCCGATTGAGCATATGAAATCTAGAATTAAAAGTCCGGCAAGTATTGTCAAGAAGCTAAAGCGAAAGGGATTGGACATTACAATTGGTCATGCACTTGAGCATATTCATGATATTGCGGGTGTCCGAATTACCTGTTCTTTTATTTCCGATATTTATACTCTATTCGAGGCGATTAGCAGACAGGATGATATCGAAGTCATACGAGTCAAGGATTATATAAAACAGCCAAAAGCCAATGGTTATAAAAGCCTCCATTTAATCGTTGAAATACCTGTCTTTCTATCTAATCATGTGAAAAAGGTGAAAGTAGAAATTCAGATTCGAACCATTGCCATGGATTTTTGGGCTAGTTTAGAACATAAGATTTACTATAAATTTGATAAAGAAATACCTGATGAGCTGCGACAGGAATTAAAAATGGCAGCAGAGGCGGCACATGATTTAGATGAAAAAATGAAAAGAATTCGTGATGAAGTTGATCTTATAAACTAGTAGACTTGGAAACAAATCAAGTCTTTGACGTAAAAACGAGTGATTTATTACTCGTTTTTTTATATTGTTTAAAAATTTTATAATATATTAATTGACTGAATATAACTTGTGTTATATATTTATTTTAAATGATTTAAACTGTTATATAACAATAATATTAATTATTGCATATATTTATTGTTATTAATAGAAAGTTTAAATATAATTGTAGTAGATTTAAAATTCAGAAAATTAAATAAAAGGGTGGTGATTCATCAATTAAGTCGTTAGATTGTTTTTCCATACTTAGAATAACAGCTTTGACTACACAGATAGTTGAATAAAAATGAGAGGTTGGTGGAAAGAATGACAGAGTTTTTAACCAAGTTGAGTGATATTGTTTGGGGTCCTCCGACGCTTATTCTAATTGTTGGAACAGGGCTGTTTCTTACCTTCCGTCTAGGGTTTTATCAGTTCAGTAGTTTGCCTTATGCACTAAAGCTGGCTTTTACTAAAAAACAAGATCGTACCTCTGAAGGGGATATTTCTCATTTTCAATCCTTGATGACTGCATTGGCTGCTACGATTGGTACCGGAAATATAGCCGGGGTTGCGACCGCTGTAGTTCTTGGAGGACCGGGAGCGGTTTTCTGGATGTGGGTGACAGCACTTGTAGGAATGGCGACCAAATACTCTGAGGCCATTCTTGCAGTGAAATATCGTGTCGTAGGAAAGAATGGTCAAATGGCCGGCGGACCGATGTATTTTATTGAAAAAGGACTGGGTTGGAAGTGGTTGGCCGTACTATTTGCTCTGTTTGGTTCCATTGCTGCCTTTGGAATTGGAAGCTCTGTACAATCAAACTCTGTCGCTGCGGCTGTAGAGTCTAGCTTTGGATTAAATCCTTGGATTACTGGAATTATTTTAACGATATTCACTGCCCTTGTTATACTAGGGGGAATTAAAAGTATTGGTAAAGTAACCTCATTTTTTGTTCCAATCATGGCCGTATTATATGTTGCTGGTGGACTAGTTATCATCTTATTAAATGTCAATTTGTTGCCTTCTGCTTTGGGACTTATTTTTACAGATGCGTTTACAGGACAGGCGGTTGCCGGGGGGGCTATTGGAGCGGTTATTCGCTGGGGGGTAGCACGTGGTGTATTCTCCAATGAAGCAGGTATGGGTTCAGCGCCGATTGCGGCAGCGGCTGCAAAAACGGACCATCCGGGTCGTCAAGCGCTTATCTCGATGACAGGTACATTTCTAGATACGATTGTTGTATGTTCCATTACTGGAATCACCTTGGTTATGGGTGGGTTATATATTGGTAACGGTGATTTAACCGGAGCTGCCTTAACAACAGAGTCTTTTGCTGCCTTGCTTCCTGGCGGAGGTTGGATTGTTACAATTGGTATTATCTTTTTTGCTTATTCTACTGTTTTAGGTTGGGCCTATTATGGTGAGAAATGCTTTGAGTATTTATTTGGTGATCAATCTATTACAGCCTACCGAGTTGTGTATATATTATCAGTTTTAGTCGGTGCAGGCATGAATTTAGGTTTAGTCTGGACAATTGCAGATATCTTTAATGCCTTAATGGCGATTCCAAACTTAATTGGACTCGTTGCATTATCGGGTGTGGTGGTCGCTCAAACGAAGGAATTCAGAAGGATTAGGGCAGAGGAAATTGCTCAGCAAAATGAATCAAAGGGAGCTTCCGTATAAAGGAAAGCACCGGCTTGTAAAAAGCTGGTGCTTTCTTTGGTTTTAGATAACTGCCTGTTCCTCTCTTCTTGACAGACTTCTTTCAGCTTCTGTTACGTTTTCCTCTGCAGGTACCTGGAATTCATTTTCCATCTTTGAAACAACAACAGTGGCAACGCCGTTACCAATTAGATTAGTGATCGCTCTGGCTTCAGACATGAAACGGTCAACACCTAACAATAGGGCGATTCCTTCTACTGGAATCATTGGGAAAGCAGCTAGAGTGGCGGCAAGTGTGATAAAGCCTGAACCAGTTACCCCTGCAGCACCCTTTGAGGTTAACATGAGGATTCCTAATAAAGTAATTTCCTGCCATATTGTAAGGTCGACTCCGTAAGCCTGTGCGATAAAGATAGCCGCCATTGACAGATAAATGGCCGTCCCGTCCAAATTAAAAGAATATCCTGTTGGAACTACTAGGCCGACAACTGATTTTGAACAACCGTACTTTTCTAAACGCTCCATCATCTTTGGAAGTGCTGACTCAGATGATGAGGTTCCTAATACAAGTAGAATTTCCTCTTTAATATAGGCAATAAATTTAAAAATATTAAATTTATAAAACTTAGCTACTGCACCTAAAATGAAGACAACAAACAGAAACATCGTAATATAAACGGAACCCATCAGTTTTCCGAGTGAAACAAGTGACCCAAGACCAAAGTTACCGATGGTGTAAGCCATGGCACCAAAAGCAGCGATTGGAGAAAATTTCATGATGATGTTGACAATACCGAAGAAGACTTCAGAGATTTTTTCAAAAAACGAAACAACCGGTGCTGCTTTTTCGCCCATCGCAGCCATTGAAATTCCAAATAATATGGCAAAGAATAATATTGGAAGCAGTTCGCCACCGGCTAAGGCTGCAACTGCATTTTCTGGGATGATGCTCATAATAAAGGACATAAATCCATGTTCAGATTCAG
Source organism: Bacillus tuaregi (assembly GCF_900104575.1). Taxonomy (NCBI): domain Bacteria; kingdom Bacillati; phylum Bacillota; class Bacilli; order Caryophanales; family Bacillaceae; genus Bacillus; species Bacillus tuaregi. The sequence goes on along the minus strand of NZ_LT629731.1, from coordinate 3,687,177 downwards.
CAGCTTGTGAAGTGTATTGCGAGACATCGCCGCCCGCTACTGCACTGATGTTAAAGCCTTTTCCTGGTTGAAGCAAACTAACAACTAAAAGCCCAATGGCAAGAGCAAATGTACTAATCACTTCAAAGTAGAGCAGGGCTTTTCCGCCAATTCTTCCTACTTTTTTAAGATCGCCCATGCTTCCTATTCCAATGACCACTGTGAAGAAAATAATAGGTGCAATCACCATTTTAATTAATTTAATGAAAATATCAGCAAGCACTTTCAGCTTGGCTCCAAACTCAGGGAAAATAAAACCAATAGCTATCCCTAATAAAATCCCAATCACTACCCGAACTGTTAAATTGTTCAACAGCTTTTTCAAATGCATATCCCCCTTTTATTTATTATTCCCTTTGTTTTCTACTATCCTTATTTGTGAACGTTTTGTAACTGTTTTCTATATTATCAGACTATTGTATCAACCTAATATTATGGTAATATTGTTCTTTTTGTTCTTTTTGGTCTTAAGTTGTTATGCAACAGGGGAGAGTATCGTATTTTCAATTATTTTTCGAGGTGTATTTTTAGGAACGGGAAATGAAAGCGGTTTATTCTATTTGTGTTATATAACAAAAAACAGTTCGCTTGCGAACCGTTTAAAGTAATAAAATTCTAATAGGTTGATTTTCTAATCTGATTTAGTAGTTCCTGTGACATATATCTCTCAACCTCTTGATAAAGAGGTTGAAACTTAGTCATCCACCGTGCTTTGGAATCATTTGATAGTTCATATATGGAGATATCAGCTTGTTCCTTCATTTTCTCTAATTGAGCTTCGTTCATTTTTTTCGATTCTTCCATATTCCATAATGTGGTTTCATGCATCGCCTCTATAATCTGTTTTTGGATAACCGCAGGGATACTGTTCCAAAATTCACTATTAATAATAACACTATAACCTAGGTAACCATGGTTGCTTAACGTTAAATGAGGCTGGAATTGATAAAGTCCCTTTGAATAGATATTCGAGATGGTATTTTCCTGACCGTCAAATTGATGGTTTTCAAGTGAACTGTATACATCTGTAAAGGAAGCTGTAACTGGCTTTGCTCCAAGTAATTGGAATTGTCTTTTTAGTATATCGCCAGACATAACCCGGAAGGTTAGATTTTTGAAATCTACGGGTTCACGTAAGGGGTGTACGCTGCTTGTCATTTGTTTAAAGCCGTTACTCCAGAAAGCTAATCCCTTCATATTATTGTTATCAAGAAACTGAAGCAGCTCTTTGCCTGTTTCTCCTGTAAAAACAGCCTTTGCATGGTCATAATCACGAAATAGGAAAGGAAGGTCCAGTATCCTCCACTCTGGTACGACCTCTGTCATATTACTATAGCTTGGTGCAATCATCTGTATTTCCCCAGCGTTTAGTGCCTTGAGTTCCTCAGTATCTGAATAAAGAATTCCATTTGGATAGACCTCGACTTTTACCCGGCCGCCTGTTTTTTCGTAGACAAGTTCAGCGAACTTTTGCGCAGCCAGCCCCTTTGGGGTATTTTCGGCTACAACATGACTAAACACAATGTGGATTTGCTCTTTTAATCCATGCTGCTCTTCATCAACGGTCATTTTTTCCTGAGGGAAGATGGTTTCTGTATCAACTAGTATAAAGACAATTAATCCAAGGATTGTAAGCAAACTGGCTATGATAAAGTGCTTCATCGTTTATTCCCTCTTTTAAACAATTTAATTGAAGCTCTGTAAATAGAGACAATCAGTAATCTAATCATATCATTTTTCTTTCTGTAGTGACTTGGTTGCATGATATTATAAATATAGAATGCTATTAACTGAAAGGGTTACCTTATGAAGCTTCGTTCATCCATTCAATGGAAAATGACTAGTCTAATAATTTATATTGTATGGTTTTCATTAGTTCTTTTAGGGGTTATCCTGATAGGACAGTTTCTACGGGAGCAGGAATATGAGGTAAAAGAACGTTCATTACTGACAGCAAGAACCGTTGCAGAACTGCCAAATATGATTGATCATTTGGGAGAGCAGCCTGATGCGGATTCAAATATTTCCAGAATAATTGAGAGACTCAGGATTATTAATAATGCCGATTATATTGTCATTTTGAATATGGAGCGCATCCGCCTAACACACCCGAATGCTGAGCTTATCGGAACGCCTTCCACTAGTGCAGATGAAGGTCCTTCCTTTACAGAGCACAGCTACACCTCTAAAGCGAAGGGAGAAATCGGCACTGTAATTAGGGCGTTTGTGCCCATAATGAACAACGCTCATCAGCAAATCGGTGTCGTGATCGTCGGGTACAAGTTGCCTGGAATTCTTGCCATGCTTTCTTCATTAAAGATGCAGTTATTTCTAACAGCAGGTATTACGTTAGCATTTAGTGCATGGGGTGCTTGGATTTTAGCAAGACATATCAAAAGGCAGATGTTTAAGCTTGAGCCTGAGGAGATAGCCCGTATTCTCGTGGAAAGGACCGAGTCCTTTAATGCGATGCAGGAAGGTATAATTGCAATTGACAATAATCAAGTCATCACCATTTTTAATGAAAAGGCCAAGAAAATGCTGGGTGTGGAAGGTGAGGTCATTGGCAGGGAAGTGACTTCTGTTTTACCTGATTCCTATCTTCCAGAAATCTTAGAGATTAATAAGCCTGTCTATAATAAGGATTTACATATCCGAAATCTTGCTATTGTCAGTAATCGCATACCGATTAAGGTAAATGGGAACACAGTTGGGGCTATAGCTGTTTTTCAAGACCGCACCGAGGTGAAAAAACTCGCTGAAGAGTTAACCGGCGTAAAGGCTTTCGTAGGCGCACTGCGGGCCCAAAATCATGAGCATATGAATAAGCTTCATACGATAGCGGGTTTAATCCAGCTTGGAAAAAATGATAAAGCGTTAGAGTATGTATTTGAGGCAACAGAAGAACAAGGAGAGCTTACCCGATTTCTCAGCAGTAAAATCGGAGATGATAGTCTGGTAGGCTTGTTGATTGGAAAGGTCAGTCGTGGGAGAGAACTTGGGATTCATGTGGAAATTGATCGTCATAGTATCCTAACAAGGTTTCCGAAGCTGATGGACCAGCATGATTTTGTTCTTATTCTTGGTAATTTGATTGAAAATGCCTTTGATTCTTTTAAAAACAGTCCGGAAGACAGTAAACAAATTTATGTCAGTATCCAGGAAAATGATAAGCTGTTAAATATATTGGTAGAGGATAACGGCTGCGGCATTGAAAAGGACAAGCTACCGCTAATTTTTAAAGAAGGATATACGTCAAAAATCTCCACGACAGGCCGGGGTATTGGTCTTTATTTAATAAAACAAATCGTTGAAAAGGGGAACGGCGTAATCCATGTCGAATCAAGGTTAGATGAAGGAACGACTTTTTCGATAACATTTGAAATGGGTGATGGAGAATGATTAAAGTCGTCTTAATAGAGGATGATCTCATGGTACAGGAAGTGAATCGGCAGTTTGTCGATCAAGTGAACGGCTTTCAGGTAATTGGCACAGCCAATAATGGAGCGCAGGGACTAGAAATGATAAGAGAATTAAAGCCCGACCTTGCCTTGGTGGATGTGTACATGCCTGATTTAGATGGATTGGAGACCCTGACTAAAATAAGAACAGAAGCCCATAAGGTTGATATTATTGCGGTTACAGCGGCAAGTGATAGGGAAACCGTTCGCTCCTTTATTCAAAATGGAGCATATGATTATATTGTAAAGCCATTTAAGTTTGAGAGAATCAAAAAATCACTTGAAAACTATCGGGCGTTTCGAATACAGCTCTTAGAAAAGGAAAATGTTTCACAAGCGGAATTAGATGTGATCTTTTTGAAGCTAGAGACTGCCAAATCGGGTGGTCATGAGGACAATGAAACACTGCCAAAGGGATTAAATCAATTGACATTGGATAAGATTACGGAATATTTATCCAGCTGCTCCCAACTGCTATCAGCAGAAGAGGTTGCGGAAGGAGTAGGGCTGGCAAGAGTGACTGTCAGAAGATATTTAGATTTCCTCGAGAAATGTGGGAAAGTAGAGCTGGATATCTATTATGGCGGGATTGGCCGTCCAATCAATAAATACCTATATAAAGGTCGGAGTTCTAGCAGATTAAACTAGATTTACAGTACTGTAAAAAAATATACAAATATTTAGAATCTCTTAATTTGTCCTTACTATTCTCTTAACAATTATCTATTACCATTTTATTAAAGAAAGAGTAATAAATCATTGAAAAGAGGGTACTAACGTGACAGAAATTAACCGTCGTAAATTTTTAACATATGTAGGGACAGGGGCAGCGGCCTTAACGGTAGCATCAACTGGTCTAGGTGGGCTAGCACCAAAAGTAGAGGCAAAAGGCAGGGATGCTGCAAACAATCTCTTTGGATTCAATAAAAAAGTATCTGGTTTAACCTTCAAACCAATTGAACCGTCTGATGCAGATGATGTTATTCTCCCAAAGGGATATAAATATGAAGTAGTGGCTGCTTACGGAGACGTCATCAATAAAAATGATGATACATTTGGCTTTAACAGTGATTTCACTCAATATTTTCCAATCAATGGATCGAATAACCATGGCTTACTTTGGGTAAATCATGAATATTCAAGTGATATCTTTGTTCAAGGTAAACCGGACTCAAATGGTAAATACTCAGCAAAGCAAATTGAACAGATGCTTTATGTTCAAGGTGGATCGATCATCGAGGTGAAGGGTGATAGAAAAGGCGGCTGGAAAATGGTTTCAGATTCAACCATTGCCCGTCGAGTATCTGGTTTGACTCCTTTTACTTTAACAGGACCAGCATCAAGTTTAGCTAAGGAAGTAAAAGGTACATTTGCCAACTGTTCTGGCGGTAAAACGCTATGGAATACAGTCCTTTCAGCTGAAGAAAACTATGAAGATACATGCGAAGCGGCTAACCTTGATGAAAGGCATTATGGCTGGATTGTTGAAGTCGATCCGTTCGATCCCGATTTCCAAGTCCGTAAGCATACGGCATTAGGACGCTTCCACCATGAAAATGCGGCAATGGGTCTAACAAATGATGGCCGCATTGCCGTATACATGGGTGACGATGTTAAAGATGCATGTGTTTATAAGTATATTAGTCATGGTAAGTATGAGAAATCAGCTGGAAGAGAGAATTCTAAACTGCTTGAAGTTGGAACCCTATATGTTGCTAATATGAAAAAAGGACAATGGGTAGCCATGACTCTTGAAAATGTAAGGGAAGCAATTAAAGGAAATGCAGAGCTTGAGGCTAAATATCATACACAAGCGGATGTTTTAGTATATGCGGATGAAGCATCTAAAATAATTGGAGGAACACCAACAGACCGTCCAGAGGACGTTGAGATTTCTCCGTTTGATCAAACCATCTTTATTGCTCATACAAATAACGATAAACATGGGAATTTCCATGGACATATTACAAGATTTATTGAAGACAATAATAATCTTGGCTCATTAACCTTCGATTTTGAAATTTTTGCAGCTGGTGGAAAGCAAAGCGGCTTCAGTGCACCAGATAACCTAACCTTTGACAGCCAAGCAAACCTTTGGACGGTAACAGATATTTCTTCAAGCAGCTTAAATAAAGGGATCCATAAGCACTTCAAAAATAACGGCTTGTTTGTCATCCCAACTGTAGCTTATAAGAACGTGAAAGAGGAAGAAGTGGGTGAAGCCTATCAATTTGCTTCAGGTCCTGTAGATGCGGAAATGACCGGACCATGCTTTACTCCTGATGAAACGACCTTATTTCTAGCGATCCAACATCCGGGTGAAGGGACAAAGGATGCTAATAATCCAACTAGTATGTGGCCGCACCGAAAAGGTGACACAATGCCAAGACCAGGTGTAATTGCGATTACTGGATTTTAAGAAACGCTGTAATCCTTACTTTAAGAGGACTCGTTATATAGACGGGCCTCTTTTTTATCTATATATAAAGGTTTTGTATAGCTATCTAATAATTTAGAGAAAATACTGATATTAGACTTTGTGTCCACATCATCATGTGATACAATTCACAAACAATACTTGGTTATGAAACCGCATTCAAATTTCAATGAAACCTTGATAAACTAAAGTCAGTAAGGAGGGATGCACTGATGTACTTGGATGAAAGGAGTAACCTGCTACTAAAAGAAGTTCTTGGTAACCCTGAAATATCAAATGGGCAATTAGAAGAAAAATTTCAGCTATCAAGAAGACAAATTAATTATAGTTTCCAAAAAATCAATGATTGGCTAGAGGCTAATAACTATCCAATTATCAAGCGAACGAATACAGGGAAAATGATTATTAATCCAACAATTCTTGATTTATTTCAGGATAGTATGGATTCTACATTAAGAAAAAAAAGCTATATTCCTTCTGAAAAGGAACGTGCAACCTACATCTTATTAATGTTGCTAGGCAGTGCAGAGGAATTATCATTAGTTCATTTTACAAGTGCACTTGATGTAAGTAAGAATACCATTCTCAGAGATTTAAAATATGCGCAATCAATCATTCGAGAGTATCACTTGGAAATTATTTATTCTAGATTATACGGATATGACATCTCAGGAAGCGAGTGGCATAAAAGAAAACTATTAGTCGATTTATTACAAGAGACTTTCAGTACCTATAACAGTGAATGGTATCTCCAAAAATTATTAGAAATTTCTTCGGAAGAGGTTGAAAAACTTAGAGTTCTAAATGAAAAAGTAGAATCACGCCTGAATCTAAAGTTCAGTGATGAAAGAATTAAGCTGTTGAAATACATGATAGCTATTTTATTTAGACGGATTACAAGAGGTAAATTGATTGACGACTTTTATCATATTGATTATGAAGCATTGTCGGATACGAAGGAATTTGAGGCTGTTGAAGTATTAGTGGAGGAACTAGGTGAAATACCAAAAGCAGAACGGCTTTTTATCACCTTGCAGTTGCTTACTTCAAATGTATTGTCAAAGCAATTTTTAACAAACAGAGAATTACCGCAGTTTAGGCAGGCATTAAAGGAAAGTCTCGAGGAATTCGAGAGAAAAGCTATTGTGCAATTGAAGGATAAGGAAGCTTTTCTGGATAAATTAATGCTGCATATGAAACCGGCATACTACCGGATTAAATATCATCTGACAACAAATTATTCCATGCTTGAAAAGGTTAGTGAAGAGTTTGAAGCCATTCACTATATCGTGAAAGACTCAATGAAACCGGTAGAAGATTATATTAAATGTGACATACCGGAAATTGAAATGGCTTTCATTACTATTATGATTGGTGGACATTTAATTAATAGCGGTGAAACCATTCATATTAAAAAGAAAGCAGTGGTTGTTTGCCCGAATGGTGTATCTATTTCAAAGCTAATGGAAAATACACTGCGAGATTTATTTCCTGAATTCTACTTTTATGATGCATTTTCAATCCGAGAGTATCAGCAGCAAAAGCTAGAAACAGATATTGTGTTTTCACCGGTGCCGATTCAGACGGATAAAAAGCTATATATTGTCAGTGGATTAATGACTGAATTTGAAAAACTACAGCTGCGTCAAAGGGTTATGAGGGAAATATTCGGACTTAACACTAATGTCATTAATGTGGAGCAATTAATCACAGTGATTGAGAAAAATGCCAAAATTAAAGATAAACAGGCATTAGCAAAAGACCTGCAAGAGTTTTTTACTTGTAAACGTACTGGAGAGCATGAGCAAAAGACAAGCTATTCATTGTCAGATTTCATTAATCAAGAAACGATGATTACTATTGACCATGTTGAGAGCTGGCAGCAGGCTATTGAAATTAGCTCAAAGCCTCTTTTAGACAGCGGAGTAATCACAGAAGGTTATGTGGATGTCATGAAAGGTTTATATCCAACCGCTTTACCACATATTGTTCTCGGTAGAAATATTGCGATTCCACATGCAAGTCCTGAGGACGGGGTCAATAAAGTTGGGATGAGCCTGCTGAAAATTCAGGATGGATTAACACTTGAAGATGGAAAGAAATTTCATTTTGTTGTGGTGATTGCTGCTGTGGATAAGAACCAGCATTTAAATGCATTGTTGCAACTAATGAAATTGGCAAGCTCTGACGAGGCTGTTAACAGCATGGTTACCATGAATGGTGAAGAGATATATGAAATGATAAAAACGTATTCGAAATAAAGCTGAATAGAAGAATGGAGAGGATCCCCTTGGCCCTTGAACAATTTATAAAAGATGAACTGATAAAGCTTCAGTTATCATGTTCTAACCAGGATAACTTCTTTGAAGTTATGTTTAACGAAGCAAAAAAATATGGGTATGTGGATGATATGTTCTTAACCAAGATTAAAGAACGTGAAGCTATTTTTCCAACAGGTTTAAAGATTGGTGACTATAGTGTAGCAATCCCACACACCGATCCAGAATTTGTAAAGGAACAATTCATTGCTGTAGCTACCTTAGAAAATCCAATCAGCTTTCATTTAATGGATGATGCTAGTCAGGTTACAGATGTAAAGGTCGTGATGATGCTCGGTTTAAATCAGCCTCATAGCCAGATTGAAACCCTACAGCAGCTAATCGCGATTATTCAAGAGCAAAGTAATGTCGAAGCTCTGTTAGCAGCAAAGAGCAGTGAAGAGGTTCGAGCTATTTTGAAATAGCTTCAATTGATATATGATTTTCTATCATAACGGTAATTTCATTCATAAGAATGATTTTATAAATAAAAGTAATAAGCTACTAAAATAAAAAACATCAAATTATTGGAGGAATAAATCATGAAAAAAACAGTTCTTGTAGCATGTGGAGCAGGTATTGCAACGTCAACAGTTGTTTGTAATAAAGTAGAAAATCTATTAAAGGAAAATAATGTGAATGCAGAAGTTGTGCAATGTAAAATCGCAGAGGTAAAATCCCGTCAAGCTGGTGCTGATTTGATCGTTTCTACTACCATTTTACCAACAACATATGATATACCAGCTATCATTGCGACAGCTTATATTACTGGAATTGGCATGGAAGCATTAGATAAAAAGATTCTTGATCAACTTAAATAAGATAGATTTACATGAGAATTGATGCAAATCAATTCTCCTCCTTGCTTCATAGAATTATATCTCTTATAGAAATGTGGGGGTTAACATATGGAAAGTTTATTAGCAGGCGTCCAATACGTGTTAAATTTGGGTCCAACTGTCATCTTGCCTATCGCTATTTTAATTATCGGATTACTCTTCGGCACTGGATTCAAAACATCATTCAAATCAGGTATTACGATTGGTATTGGGTTCGTGGGTATTAACTTAGTTATTGGCGTATTAACAGGGAACTTAGGACCAGCTGCTCAACAGATGGTTGAACGCTTTGGTTTAAACCTAACTGTTATTGATGCTGGGTGGCCAGCAGCAGCAGCAGCTTCTTGGGCTTCACCGGTAGCAGCTATTTTAATTCCAATTTGTTTAATAGTAAATATTGTATTGCTAATGCTTAAATGGACAAAAACATTGGATATTGATATTTGGAACTACTGGCACTTTATTGCAGCAGGTGCGACAGGATATATCGTTACAAATAGCTGGGTAGTAGCAATCATAATGGCAATTATTTATGAAATTTTAGTATTAAAAATTGCTGACTGGACTGCTCCTTTAATTCAAAAGTATTTTGGGCTTGAAGGAATCTCTCTTCCAACAGGTTCAACAGCAGCGTTTGGTCCTATTGGTATTCTAGTTGGTTGGTTAATCACAAAAGTCCCTGGTCTTGGTAAATTACATGCAGACCCAGAATCCATTCAAAAGCGCTTCGGTATCTTCGGTGAACCAATGATGATGGGATTAATTCTCGGTGCAGTTATTGGTTTATTAGCAGGTTATGATGTTGGCGGCGTAACACAAATTGCGATTTCAATGGCAGCTGTTATGTTTTTAATGCCTCGTATGGTGAAAATCCTAATGGAGGGTTTAATTCCAATCTCTGAAGCAGCACGTAACTTCCTGCAAAAGCGTTATGGAGATCGTGAAGTATATATCGGTTTAGATGCAGCCTTATCAGTAGGTCATCCGTCTGTTATCGCAACAGCATTAATTTTAGTACCTATCACAATCTTCATCGCGATTATTTTACCAGGAAACAAAGTATTGCCATTTGGTGATTTGGCAACGATTCCATTCTATATTGCATTCGTAGTTGCTTTCCTAAGAGGAAACATTATTCATTCAGTCATTGCAGGCTCGGTCATGGTTGCTTTATCGCTATGGATGGCAACAAACTTTGCTGAAGTACACACGCTCTTAATGGAAGGTGCTCAATTTACTGCTCCTGGCGGTGCTACTGAAATTTCAAGCTTAGACCTTGGCGGTAACTTGTTAAACTGGTTAATCCTAAAATTATCTCAGGCATGGCATGCAATTTTTTAATCATTAACACTAATATTCAATTGGTTTATATATTCATTTCACTCGATAAGACAAAATGTTCAAAAGACATTTTGTCTTATGAGTTTTAGGGCAGTATCTAGATAGGTTGTAAGGAGGTAAAAGGATGAAAGCAGCAGTGTTATATTCTGAAAACAAAATTGTATATCAAGATATTGAAATAGATGCTTGTAAAGCAGATGAAGTGAAAATCAAGGTTATGGCTGTTGGCATTTGTGGTTCAGATACTCATAAAATGACCAGTCAATGGAAGTATGCATTACCGGCCATTATGGGTCATGAGTTTTCAGGCTATATTGTTGAAAAAGGATCTGATGTGACAAATTACCAAATTGGTGACCGCGTTCTAGGTGTTCCGTTTGAGCCTTGTCATAAATGTGAGTATTGCTTAAGAGGACAATTTTCTCTCTGTGAAAATTATGGAATGATTGGTTCAAAATCCTTTGGTGCATTTGCAGAATACGTCAATGTCAAAGCTTCAAATGTACTTCCAATCGGTGATATGGATTATGAAGAAGCAGCGATGGTAGAACCGCTTGCAGTTGCCCTTCATGGTGTATTAGGAATTGAACCGCGGATTGGTGATATAGCAGCTGTTTTTGGAGCAGGGACAATCGGCATGCTAGCGATAGAATGGTTGAAAATAGCAGGAATCAAAAAAATCATTGCAATTGATATTTCTGACGAAAAGCTGCAGGAGGCCGTGAATCGAGGCTGTGACAAATCAATCAATCCTGTTAAGGAAGACTTACTTGAAAAAATAAACGAATATACAAATGGCCTTGGGGTGGATATTGCTTTAGAATGTGCCGGCTCAAAAATAACCCAAGAACAATGTCTTCTGATTACTAGAAAGAAGGGTAAAGTAGGGTATTTAGGCATTGCCTATTCAGATGTTCATCTTTCAGAGAAAGCATTTGAAAATATCTTCAGAAGAGAATTAACTCTTAAGGGCTTTTGGAATTCTTATTCCGCACCGTTTCCTGGTGAAGAATGGATAACAAGTATTGACTTTATTAATAAAGGAAAAATCAATCTTAAGGAATTGATTTCACATCGATTTAAGCTTGAAGATACACAAAGAGCATTTAATATGATGATCAATCGTGAAGAGCCGTATGGCAAAGTAATGATTAAACCAAATGAGAAATAAGTGAAAGCGGGGTAATTGGAATGAAAGCAGTTATGAAAAATGAAGTTGGATATGACAATATGTCATTAGTAGATATTCCAGAACCAGCAGCAAAGGATGATAAAGTAAAAATAAAAGTTGCTTATACAGGTATATGTGGTTCTGATATTCATACCTTCAAGGGCGAATATGCTAATCCTACGCTACCGGTTGTACTGGGACATGAGTTTTCTGGTGTTGTAGTTGAAGTTGGTACAGATGTTAAGAATGTGAAGGTCGGGGACCGGGTAACAAGTCAAACTACGTTTACTACATGTGGAGAATGTGAATATTGTTTAGAAAAAGACTATAATCTATGCTCAAACCGTAAAGGACTGGGTACGCAAATTAATGGAAGCTTTGCTGAATATGTTATATCACGTGAAGAAAGTGTCCATGTATTACCAGAGGAAATTAGTTTGATGGCCGCTTCATTAACTGAACCACTTGCATGCTGTGTTCATGCTGCGTTAGAAAAAACGACCGTGAATCAAAATGATAAAGTACTTATCTTTGGTCCAGGACCCATTGGTTTATTATTAGCCCAAGTGGTAAAGGCGCAAGGAGCATTTGTTATTCTATCCGGTATTACGAAAGATATGCCTCGTTTAGAATTAGCCCAATCAATGGGAATAGATGTGATTGTCGACAGCCTTAAGGAAAATCTAGAAGAGGTTGTTTTAAAGCATACAAATGGATATGGCGTCGATAAAGTATTTGAGTGCTCTGGAGCCGTTCCTGCGTTAAATCAAGGTTTACCATTAGTGAAGAAAAAAGGAACCTTTGTGCAGGTTGGTCTTTTTGCCGAAAAATTAAACCAGCAAAATCAAGATTCAATTATCCAAAGAGAAATTACTTATATTGGAAGCCGTTCGCAGAAACCAAGCTCTTGGTTACTTGCCTTAGACCTATTAAAAGAAAACAAGATTGCTGTTGATAAAATGGTGACAAAGGTCGTTCCACTTGAAGATTGGCGTGAAGGTTTTGATGCGGTAATGGCAGGGAATGAAATTAAAGTATTAGTAGAGTCTTAATCTAGTAGAATGACATCATCTTAATGGGAGCTCGCTGATTTCATGTCAGCGGGTTTTTTATATTATTTATGAACTAGGCCTTCGTACGCTGCATTTTTCATCACAGTCAGATACAGTCCCTGGGACATTTTATGGGATGAAACCGCATCCAATTTAGATGTTTCGAATGATACTATTGTATTGTGAAAGGGCTTTAATGGGTAAATCACCTTATTAACATATCAATCTTATCATTCTCCTAAAAGGAGGCGAAAGCATGCATTCCATCGCAGCATCTATTATGTGCGGTGATCAACTTAACCTTGGACAGGAGCTTCGAAAGTTAGAAGAAGCAGCAGTTGATCTACTTCATTGTGATGTTATGGACGGTAGCTTTGTAAATAATTTGGCAATGGGTCCATATGTACTTGAACAAATTAAGGAACGAACGAGTATTCCGCTTGATATTCATTTAGCAACGGAACAGCCATCAAAATATATTGATATGTTTGCCCCCCTTCAGCCAAAGTATATCTCTTTTCACGTTGAGGTATGTGAGCAAATTGAGAAGGATATTGAGAAAATTAAAGGTTATGGGATTGAGCCTGTCTTAGCTGTAAATCCTGAGAGTCCGATTGAAATGATTAAACCCTATTTATCAATGGTTCCAATGCTGCTAATCATGACGGTTAATCCAGGCTTTGCCGGTCAAAGGTTTAATCATCACGTACTAGAAAAATTAGTAGTGCTCTCTAAGTTGATTGAAACAATGGAAAATAAGCCTCTTATTGAAGTGGACGGTAATATCAATGTAACAACGGTACCTGCCTTAATTGATAGGGGTGCTAATGTATTTGTACTAGGTACATCTGCTCTTTTTAACCATCAAAAGGGTACATATGAACAAAAGGTCAACGAAATAAGAGAGCTGTTTGAGAAAAGGCGAATTTGATTATGACATAAGGAGAGGTAAAGGGTGAAAAAGATAGCCATCTTAACCAGTGGTGGAGATGCACCAGGGATGAATGCTGCCATTCGTGCGGTTGTTAGAAGAGGAATCTTTAAGGGTATTAATGTATACGGAGTAAGGAATGGATATAAAGGTTTAATGGCAGGGGATTTTGTAGAAATGAATCTTGGTAGTGTAGGTGATATTATCCACCGCGGAGGAACCATACTTCGAACGGCACGCAGTGAAAGGTTCAAGACAGAAGAAGGTCTGCAGCTTGCTGTCTCCAGTTTAAAAGAAGCCGGTATTGATGGTTTGATTGTGATCGGTGGGGATGGCTCTTTCCAAGGGGCGGGTAAAGTAACCGACCGTGGATTCCCAACGATTGGAATTCCCGGAACTATTGACAATGATATCGCAGGGACTGATTATACGATTGGGTTTGATACGGCTGTAAACACAGCAGTTGAAGCGATAGATAAAATCCGTGATACTGCCTTCTCTCATGAGAGTACCACCATCATTGAGGTTATGGGACGTGATGCAGGCGACATTGCCTTATGGGCAGGCGTGTGTGCCGGTGCAGAGTCGATTATTATTCCAGAAGCTGAATATGATGTTGACGATATTATCGTACGTATTCAGCAAGGAAAAAATCGCGGGAAAATGCACAGCATTATTGTCGTAGCTGAGGGTGTTTGTAAAGGAGAAGTAATCAGTCAAACCATTAGAGAAAGAACAGGACTTAAGACCAGAGTCATTGTTCTTGGATACCTTCAACGCGGGGGATCACCTTCTTCGTATGATCGAATGATGGGCAGTCAAATGGGAGCAAAAGCGGTGGATTTATTACTAGAAGGCGAAAAAGGCGTAATGATTGGATTGAAGAATAATCAATTAATTCATTTACCCTTTGCAGAAGCTGCTAAAGATAAACATGCTATCGATATGTGTGTATATAATCTAGCTAAAAGTCTTTCTATATAGGCTTACAAAATATAACTTCAATCATCCAAACTTAAGGAGTGTAAAATATGGTGACAACGATTACAAAACAAAGCACAGATCAACTGGCAGTCAATACGATTAGAGTTTTATCAATAGACGCAATTGAAAAAGCAAACTCAGGTCATCCAGGAATAACAATGGGAGCAGCTCCAATGGCTTATACATTGTGGGCAAAGGAAATGAACCATAATCCAAAGAATCCTAATTGGTTTAACCGAGATCGTTTTATTCTCTCGGCAGGACACGGCTCTGCCCTTCTATACAGTCTATTACATCTATTTAATTATGATGTGACAATGGATGACTTGAAGAATTTCCGCCAATGGGGCAGTAAAACACCAGGTCACCCGGAATTTGGTCATACTCCGGGAGTTGATGCAACAACAGGACCATTAGGTCAGGGAATTGCGATGGCAGTCGGTATGGCAATGGCTGAACGTCATCTTGCTGAGACCTATAATACAGAAGAATATCCATTAATTGATCATTACACATATAGCCTTTGCGGTGACGGTGATTTAATGGAGGGTGTATCAGCTGAAGCAGCCTCGCTTGCCGGTCATTTAAAGCTTGGACGCTTGATAGTTATGTATGATTCAAATGATATTTCATTAGATGGTGATTTAAAGCTTTCCTTCTCTGAAAGTGTTGAAGACCGCTTTGAAGCATATGGTTGGCAGGTCATCCGTGTAGAAGATGGAAATGATTTAGATGCGATTCAAAAGGCGATTCAAGAAGCTAAGTTAGACCTAGAGCGTCCAACGCTTATTGAAATTAAGACGACGATTGGTTTTGGTTCTCCAAATAAATCTGGAAAAGCTGCATCCCATGGTGCGCCGCTTGGTTCAGATGAAACAAAGCTGACAAAAGCATTCTATGACTGGGAATCAGAGACACCGTTCTTTGTTCCTGAAGGATTGACTGACCATTTCAAACTGATTGCGGAAGATGGCATGCAAAAAGAAGCCGCTTGGAATCAGCTTTTCAATGAGTATCAAACAGCCTATCCAGAACTGGCCGGAAGATTAGAGCTGGCAATAAAGGGAGAGCTTCCCGAGAACTGGAAGGCAGAATTACCAGGGTTTACAGCCGGGGACAAATTAGCAACAAGAGCTTCATCTGGTAAAATTCTCAATGCCGCTGCCAAGGCTATTCCTCAACTAATCGGGGGATCTGCTGACCTAGCGGGATCGAACAAAACCCTTCTGACCTTCGAAAAGAACTTCGCGCTTGATGGTTATGCGGCACGTAATATTTGGTTTGGTGTCCGTGAGTTTGCCATGGGAGCGGCATTAAACGGTATGGCGCTTCACGGCGGTGTGAAGGTATTTGGATCTACCTTCTTTGTATTTTCTGATTATCTTCGTCCGGCTATTCGTCTGGCATCATTAATGAAGCTACCGGTAACCTATGTATTTACTCATGACAGTATTGCCGTTGGCGAAGACGGTCCTACACATCAGCCAATCGAACACCTTGCAGCATTACGTGCGATGCCAGATCTTTCTGTTATTAGACCAGCTGATGCCAATGAAACGGTGGCTGCTTGGAGCTTAGCTCTTGAAAGTAATGATCAGCCGACGGCATTAGTATTGACTCGCCAGGATTTACCGACACTTGATGTTAGTAATGAAAAGGCATACGAAGGAGTGAAGAAGGGAGCCTATGTCATCTCAGAGGCTGCAGAAGATGCAGAAGGATTGCTACTAGCAACCGGTTCTGAGGTTTCCTTAGCAATAGAGGCTCAAAAAGCACTTGAAAAAGAAGGGATATATGTTTCTGTAGTTAGTATGCCTAGCTGGGATCGATTCGAAAGCCAGTCGAAGGAATACAAAGAAAGCGTCATTCCAAAGAACCTGATTGCAAGAGTTGCGATTGAATTAGGCTCTTCATTTGGCTGGAGAGAATATATCGGTGAATATGGAGAGAAAATAACGATTAATCATTTTGGAGCATCAGCTCCTGCGGATAAATTAATGCAGGAATACGGATTTACGGTAGAACATGTGGTTCATACCTTTAAAAATTTAGCAGATAAAATTAATTAATAATTAGAAAATAGAATATCGTATGACGAAAAGAAATAATTTTTAAAAAACGATAAAAAAAGAAGAAATATATTTTTGAGTATGGTAATATATATGTCGGCAGCCTTTTGTACAAAAAATTTCTTTTATAAGAAGTATGGAATAGCCATACATTACGAGGGAGAAAATAGATATTGACCATTATCCTTTGTAATAGAGGAGAAATGTGCAATAGGCATAATGCACATTGCAATTATGGTTAAAAATAAAATAATTTTAACCTATAAACTGGAAAAGGGGTTAGAAATCATGGCAGAAAAAACATTTATTATTACAGATGAGGCGGGAATTCATGCTCGTCCTGCAACCATTTTAGTAAATACAGCGAACAAATTTAGTTCAGATGTAAGCCTTGTATATAATGGGAAGAGCGTTAACTTAAAATCCATTATGGGTGTAATGTCACTAGGTGTTTCTAAAGGTGCAGAGGTAACAGTAACTGCGTCAGGTGCAGATGAACAAGAAGTAATTAATGCACTGACTGAAACAATGAAAGAAAATAAATTAATTAGCTAAATGATAAGCGTCTGAACAGTGTAATAGGTCATTCCTATTACACTGTTTTTTTATGGGAAGGCATCGGTGTTGGCTTTTATTAGCAGCTGACATTTCGTTTGGGACAGAAGTGTACTGTGTCTGGTATTAAAGTAGGACTATTTGAGTGTGCTTTTATCTTAAAAGCAGTAATAGTATAATGAAGCGAACAGTAACTTGACGAAACTCTATTTATTAATAAAGGAGATTAGGATGAGGGAAAATCAACAACTAATTAAAAGCTTTAAAGGGTCTATTCAGCAGATGTGGGAGAATGCAGGCTTTGCGCAGCCAACGTCCATTCAATCTTATGCTATTCCGCACATCTTGGAAAAAAAGGATGTCATAGCTCAATCACCGACAGGTACCGGAAAGACTTTAGCCTATTTGCTGCCAGTACTAAACATGATTGATCCAGAGAAAAAGGCTGTGCAGGCAGTCATTCTAGCGTCGTCACAGGAGCTCGTCATGCAAATTCTTAACGAAATCCAAAAATGGTCGGAAGGCAGTGGTATTAGAGGTGCTTCCTTTATCGGTGGGGCGAATGTAAAGAGACAGTTAGAAAAGCTAAAAAAGCATCCGCATATCGCGGTCGGCACACCAGGCCGTGTACTTGAATTAATTAAACAAAAGAAGCTGAAGATGCATGAGGTGAAAATGGTTGTCCTTGATGAAGGTGATCAGCTGCTTGTACCGGAACATACCGGTACAGTCCAACAGATCGTGAAATCGACTCTAAGTGATAGACAAGTTGTTCTGTTCTCAGCGACCTTGCCTGATTCAATCGTAGGGCTAGCAAAGGAGCTTACGAATGAGGCAGAAATCATTACAGTGAAAAAGGATGCCACCATTCATGCAGAAAAGGTGAACCATATTTATTTTATCAGTGAACAGAGGGAAAAGATTAAGTTGCTTGAGAAAATATCTCGTTTGAAAGCGCTAAAAGCACTGGTATTTGTCAAGGATATTGGGAATTTAAACGTTCTCGCTGAAAAGCTGCAATTCAAGAAAATAAATGTCAGTATTCTTCACAGTGATCTGAATAAAATGGAACGGCAAAAAGCATTACGTTCTTTTCGCGATGGTAAAACATCGATGCTGATTGCAACCGATGTAGCTGCAAGGGGTCTTGATATTGAAGGGATTACCCATGTTGTCCATTATGATTTTCCAAAGGATATAAATCAGTATGTTCACCGTTCTGGAAGGACAGGAAGGTTTGGTGCAGCCGGGACGGTTGTATCACTAGTGACAGAAAGGGAAGAGCGTGATTTGAAGAAATTCGCAAAAGAAATAGGTGTCCAACCGACAATGAAGAGATTCCACGGCGAGGATATTGTTGAGGGCAAATCTCGTTCTCCGATTAAACGTTAAGATTATAAGAATTCGGACGCTATTCCGACGGGCGAATTTGATTTAGAGCTTACCTAGAATAAACTCCTAAAAACGAGTCATACTACCACTGTAAGCTGACTTTAAAGGAGTGGTAGTTAGTATGGGAAGAACGAAACGCGGTAATGCAAACGCCCAGCGAAATAAGAATAAAAAAGAGGCAAATCGTACAAGTGAAGAATTAGTCGAGTTTCAAACAGTTACGAAAGAAAGAGGCGCAAGACCAACGTTGGATTAACATGGAAAGATGAAAAAACAAGGCTTCCACTTGGGAAGACCTTGTTTTTTTTGATGTTCTTTATAGGGTAAAAAAAGCAGGCTTTTATTGAATACGTCGTAGCGGTTTATTGGCGGGGCCTTCAACTACTTCGCCGTCATAGGAAAACCGGGAGCCGTGGCATGGGCAATCCCATGTCCGATCACCGTGGTTCCATTCACATTCACAGCCGAGATGTGTGCAGGTGGTATCAACGATATGAAGATGGCCATTGATATCACGATAAGCTCCTGCACGCTCGCCGTTATACATGATGGGTGCACCTTCATCATGAACTAAATCACTTGGATTCGTCGGTAAATACTGAAGCTTTCCTTTTAATAAATGACCGGCAACATCTGCATTAATGCTGATAAACTTTTTGATAGATGGATCCGCTTTTTTATGCCGTGTAGGTGAAAATAGGTCTTGGTATGGGTTTTGCCGATTAAGAATCATATCAGTTAATAGTATGGCTGCAGTTGTACCGTTTGTCATTCCCCATTTTCGGTAGCCGGTTGCGACGAGAATATTTGGTTTTTGCTCTGTAATATGGCCAATAAATGGAAGCTTATCAAGTGTAATCAGATCCTGTGTACTCCAACGATATGCATATTCTTTGATTCCCAATGTTTTTTCAGCAAAGGCTTCCAAAGCCTGATAATGCTGCAGTGTATCAGGGCCCTGGCCTGTCTGATGATTTTCTCCTCCGATTAAAATGAGCGGTTCTCCCTTAACCGGTGTATAGCGTAAGGAGCGGATCGGGTTGTCAACACTTACATACATTCCGCCGGGGAATTCCTTGCCAGCCTTTACAGCGATGACATAGGATCGTTCAGGGTACATTTTTGTAAAGTATAATCCTTCTTTGTCAAAGAAAGGGAAGTGGGAGGCGATGATTACCTGCTTGCAGGATACCATATAACCATCCCTCGTTATAACTTTGGGTATATCATTTTCCTCTTCTATATCTGTCGCGGTGGTTTGTTCGAAGATATGTCCTCCAGCTTCAAGAAATTCAAGGGCAAGCTGCTTTAAGTATTTCAATGGATGAAATTGTGCCTGTTCCTTCATGGAAAGTGCCTTCTTGATTGGGATGTCAAACGGAATGGTATCATGGAGTTCGCCGTTAATTCCGAGTTTTTTGTAGGCCTCTGCTTCCTTATTAAGTTTACCGGCGTACTCATCGGTTGTCGCGTAAAGATAAGCATCCTCCTGGCTGAAATCACAATCGATATTTTTCTCCTTGATAAGATTCTGAATGAAGTTCAATGAGCTTTCAGCTGATTGATAATAAAGCTTTGCTTTTTCTTCACCAAAATGTGAAATGAGTTCATCGTAGATTAGACCATGCTGAGCCGTTACCTTTGCCGTCGTATGGCCGGTGGTGCCGTTTAAAATCTTTCCTGCTTCTAGGATGGCAACGTTTAAGCCTTCCTGCTTTAAAAGATATCCCGCTGTAATTCCAGTAATCCCTCCGCCAACAATAACGACATCAACGGATATATCCTTTGTCAATGGCTCCGATGTCGGTAGAGAAACCTCCTGCCAATACGGTTCAGGAAATTGAGGCAGCGAATAGGATGAATCATTCATGGGAAACCCCTCCTGTCATAACATATAAAGGTAATTTCCCCAACCAACCGCAGATATATACATTGCGTTAAAGCGCTGGGGGACAGTCCCCCGCCCAGGTAATGCGTTAAAGCGCTGGGGGACAGTCCCCCGCCCAGGTAATGCGTTAAAGCACTGGGGGCCTGACCCCCGCTCGGGTAATACGTTAAAGCGCTGATGCTTGGTTTTTTATGAGTCTTTTAAGTTTTGGTTTTTTTGGATAAAATTTCTTTTTGTTTGACATGATAAGGGGTGATGAAGGAAGGCTTTTTGATTTGAGAGGTGGAAGATGGTTACCATATCATACTTAGCTGTGTTTATTTTGTTAGGAAGCTTGATTACTTGTATTGATACAGTTTTATTCGACTATACCTTTTTAGAGGTATTTTATCAGTTATTTCGATATCAGCTTCTTCAAGATAGAATCATTCTCTACTCGACTTGTTTAAGCGGCCTCGTATGGGCGATAGTAGTCGATGTTCGAATTAAACGCAAGAAAGGGCATCCGAAGAATCCTTAACCCCTAACTGGCTGTTCGTCATCATATATTCGAGTGCTTTCTTTAATAGAGGATGTGTTTGCATGCAAAAGGAAAATTTATCACTCTCCCAATTAGTAGCCCTAATCTTTATTTTTTTACTAGGAAGTGCCATGATCATGGGGGTTGGAGTGGAGCTTAGACAAAGTGCCTGGGTAGCAATTGTTATCGCGACTGGGTTAGGTACAGGACTTATGTATTTTTATTACACCTTGAATCATATGCTTCCAAACCATAATCTATATGAACTAATGGAGTTCGGATTTTCCAGACCTGTTGCCGTATTTTTCACTATTTTATATATCATTTATTTTCTTTATATTTCTTCACGACTAAACAGGGATTTTGCAGAACTTATTAGTACCTCGGTTTTGCCCCTTACACCGATTGAAATCATCGTCCTGACTGTCATGCTTGTTATTGTCTATATTATCTATCTTGGAATTGAGGTGCTGGCAAGGGTATCGGAAGTTTTCTTCCCTTATTTAATCGGCTTTTTGTTTTTGATTATTATTTTTCTGTTTGCCAGCGGCAGAATCCACTTTCAAAATGCACGGCCCATACTCGGTAATGGAATAATACCGGTCATTAAAGGCATATTTCCAGGTCTTATAACCTTTCCGTTTGGTGAATTGATTGTCTTTACAGTAGTTTTGTCAAGTATAACCCATTTTCAAAAGGCAAAAAAGGCAACACTTATGGCGGTTATCATGGCCGGTCTTTTTCTGGCCTTTGCCTCATTTATTGTGCTTCTTGCTTTAGGAGCAGACACGATGCAGTATTCACAATTTCCTTTGCTGTCTGCGGCAAGAAAGATTTCTGTTGCCAATTTTATTGAACGAACAGACGCCTTTGTAGTTTTTATCATGATGTTAGGGATTTTAGTAAAAAGTTCCCTTTTCTTTTATGCTGGATTGAAAGGACTTGAGTATATTTTTCGCATTCCATATCGTAATTTTACTTTTCCAATTGGCATGACGGTTTCATGCTTTTCCATCTGGGTGGCGGAAAACTTTGCTGAGCATCTGGAAGAAGGAATCATATTTGTAACAAAATATCTGCATCCACCGATGCAGTTTGTGATTCCGCTTTTTTTATTTGGCTCCATTGTTTGGAAAAATAAACGAAAACAATCTGCAGTAAATAAGCCGGCCGGCTAAGCCTTAACAGAAGATTGAGATGGGGGTGAGGTGTTGACTCAGGATAAACCGCTTGTCAGGATTCGACGGAGAAAAAAAGAGACAAAAAAACCCTCCATGAACCAGGAAATAAAAGAAATAAGACAGCAGGAAGATTGTAAGTATATTGGAAGGCTAAAAGAATATATCCTCAGCTCTTTTGGCCAAACAGCGGATTTAATGATAGAGCCGATGAAGATAGCAGAAAACGATGGCATGCTGTTTTATCTTTCGACCGCTGTGGACAATAGCCAATTGCAAAATACAATCATGAACAAGCATACCTATCAGCGAACCTCCTTTGATTTAACAACAGAGGAGGGTATAGCAGAATTTTGTGAGCAACTGTTTGCAGGCAGCGGATTTAAATTGGTTCAAAGCCTTGAGGAAGTCAGCGACGAAATGTTAAATGGAAGCATCATCATGGCCCTCAAAACCTTTCCTTCCTATATAACGATATCAATGCCCAATTCGAATATTCGCCAAGTGGCCGAGCCAACCTCGCAGACGGTGATTAGAGGACCAAAAGACAGCTTTGTGGAAATTGCTTCAATTAATATGACCTTAGTGCGGCGCAGAATTCGAAATTCCAATCTGCGCTTTGAAGAGTTCACCCTGGGAAGTGAAACAAAAACAAAGGTGTTTATTGGCTATATGCATGGCATTGCTAATGATAAAATCGTTGAAGAGGTCCGTAGTAGGTTGAACAAAGTAAGGGTTGCCGCCATTTTTGAATCGGGTAATATTGAAGAGCTCATCGAGGATAAAACATTTACGGTCTTTCCTTTGGCTTTTAATACAGAACGTCCAGATACAGTGGCAGGGCAGCTGATGGAAGGTAAAATATGTATTATTGTTGATGGAACACCGTTTACCCTGTTGATTCCGGTTGTGTTTACTGATTTCTTTATTTCCTCTGAGGATTATTATCACCATTACACCATTTCAACCTTCCTCAGAATTATTCGTTATATTTCCTTTATGATTGTTTTGATTGTTCCGTCTGCATATGTGGGAATTTTGACCTTCCATCAGGAGCTGGTGCCTACCCCCTTGCTGATTAATATTATGGCTCAACGTGAAGGCGTACCGTTTCCTGCTGTAGTCGAAGTTCTGATTATGGAATTAACATTTGAAATCCTGAGGGAGGCTGGAATACGTATGCCAAGGGCGGTTGGGCAGACGGTTTCGATTGTTGGGGCACTTGTTATTGGTCAGGCTGCCGCGGAAGCAGGACTTATTTCCAATATTATGGTTATCATTGTGGCAATTACCGCCACAGCTAATTTTGTAGCTCCCGTTTACAGTTTATCTGCAGCAACGAGAATTCTAAGGCTCCTCTTAATTCCTATCGCCGGGTTTTTAGGACTTTATGGGGTACTCTTAGGTTTAGTTGTCATGGTGGCACACTTAAGCTCCTTGCGCTCATTCGGTGTTCCTTATTTAGCGCCCGTAGCACCCTTCAGTCTTAAGGACCAAAAGGATGTCTTTATCCGGTTTCCTTTTTGGGGCATGAATAGAAGGCCAAGCTATTTAAGGACAGAAAAACCAGCTAAACAGGAGCGAACCGGCTCCAATTCGCCTCCAGATATGCAAAGGAGAAATGATGGATGAAAAAGAAACGCATATCCATTGTTCTTATATTGAATATCCTGCTGTTAGCAGGTTGCTGGGATCAGAGAGATCTGGCAACGATATCGCTGGCCATAGGTATGGCGGTAGATATCGGGGATAACGGAAAATACAAATTAACCATCGAAGCGATTAATGCGGCCGAATTAAATGAACAGACAGCAAGCGGAAATTCTCCGACCGTGACGTTTTCTTTAGAAGGAAATACATTGGCTGAGCTTTCACATAAAATGAATATCGGCTTTTCGAAAATATTAGTTTTCTCTCATATGAAAACGGTTGTCATAAGTAAAACACTTGCTGAAAAGGGCATGTTGGAATTTTTGGATTTTCTCGATCGAAATAGGGAAATCAGAGATGACTTTAATTTCATCTTGGTAGATGGGAAAGCAGCAAATGTTTTAAAGGTTTTATATACGCTTCAAAAATCCTCCTCGTTAAAGCTGACTAGGCAATTAAAATCGGCAAAGCTCTGGGGATCTGACCCTGATATTCGATTAACAGATTTTGTTAATGCATTTACCTCCTCCGGACGTCAGCCAGTTATGGCTGCTGTCCGCATCAATGGAGACCCTAAAAAAGGCTCAAGTGTTGAAAATATGCAAAAATCCGATCCTGACGCAATGGTTGAAATCGATTCGCTCGCCATGTTCCGCGGCGAAAAATACGTCGGCACGCTACCGGTTGAGGAAACAAGGGATTACCTTTGGACGCAAGATAAGGTGAAAACAACCATATTCAGCGTTCCGTGCGAGGAGGATATGTACATGGCTGTCAGGGCAACACATTCACGGACAATGGTAAAAGGGTTTGTTCAAAATGGACGTCCGCATATTCAACTGCATATTAGAATAGAAGGCCTCGTGAATAGTAATCAATGCAAGGATCCATTAAATGAAGTTAGCACATACTTGAAATTTGAAAAGCTGTCAGAGGAATATCTAAAAGAGAGAATCGAAAAAATGATTCACCTTGTTCAAAAGGAATACGGAGTGGATATTTTCGGTTTCGGTGAGGTAATTGAACGGGAAAATCCGAAGGCATATAAAAAGCTTCAAGAAAATTGGGATGAGGTCTTTCAGGAAAGTAAAATTGATGTCACGGTAGATGTGAAATTAAGAAGATCAGGGTTATTGTCCAAAGGTCTCCTAGAAAGAGAGGGTACAAAATGAAAAGGGCATCGGCATGATGCCCTTTTTTCATTGTTGTCATACTGATAGAGAACCTTTTAGAAAAAGGTGATATGATAAGAAAGATGGATGATTCGACAATATTACATGGAAGGTCGTATGAAAAGACATGAAATTTGAAACCAGAATTTTGCATCAAACAAACAAGCAAACACGTACAATTAAAAGTAAAATTACCCCTATCTATCAAACTACAGCTTTTACCTTCAATGATTTAGACGAACTTGAAGGTTATTACCAGGGAAATGGGAATTACCTATATTCACGGGTAGGAAATCCGAATACAGATGAGCTCGGTGAAGCAGTTGCCAGATTAGAAGAAGCACCTGCAGGGGTTGCCTCATCCTCAGGCTTGTCAGCGATTCTTGCCGGGATTTTGGCTGTTGTAAAAAGTGGTGATCATATTGTGGCTGCTGATGATTTATACGGCGGCAGCTTTCATTTAATAACCGGGGAGCTAGCAGATTTGGGTGTTGAAGTCACGGTTGTGCCTTTTTCCGATTTGGAAAAAGTAGAAGCAGCTATTCAGAAGCATACAAAGCTGCTTTATACAGAGTCCATTACGAACCCGACATTGCGGGTGGAAAATTTAGAGGCAGTAGTCCATTTAGCGAGGAAATATAGCCTGACAACGTTAGTTGATAACACATTTGCAACCCCATATCATTGTAAGCCATATACGAAAGGGATTGATTTAGTCGTACATAGTGCAACCAAATATATCGGCGGTCACAGTGATGTTACGGCAGGTGTATTGGTGGGTAACGAAGCCTTGATTGAAAAAGCGACCGCTAAAATTGTGAATCTTGGTACCAATCTCAGCCCATTTGAAGCCTGGCTGACCTGCAGGGGAATCAAAACATTGGCCTTAAGAATGAAGGCGCAATCCGCAAATGCCCGAAAGCTTGCCGAGGCATTGCGTGAACATTCATTCATCAAACAGGTGTATTATCCATTTGAGCATGGGGAAGATGGCTATGGTGCCATCGTAACCATTGAACTTCAGGAAACCGTGGATATCAATGGATTTTTCCGCCAGCTTTCATGGGTGAAAATTGCTCCAACCCTTGCAGGAGTTCAAACCATTGTGACTCACCCTTTAACCACTTCGCACCGTGCACTACCGAAGAAAGCACAAGAAGAGCTTGGTATCACAATGGGTCTTGTTCGGATCTCAGTAGGCATTGAAGCGGAAGAAGATATCATTAATGTATTTACCCAGGCATTAGAGAATGCTTAAAACCACCTATACTTCTTAAAAGGCTAAGGAAATTTCCTTAGCTTTTTTTTATTAGAAGAAGGTCTGAACCCGTCTACACCTCAAGACCTACTCGAAAATACATTTTAGGTTCGTTATAGGAATTCCGTGAAAAAGGTAAGATGTAATCAAGAAAGGAGGCAACAAAACATGAAAAAATTTGGGTTGCTTTTAGCTGGAGGTATCGCAGCAATAGTGTTACTGCATAATATTGGACCGATGGTAGGATTGGTGATCAGTTTAGCGATTTTCTACTTTGTCGTCAAACAATTTTTAAAGACAGATTCCATTTTAATGAAAATCGGCTGGGGGTTCATTGGTTTCGTTGCTTTAATGGCATCAGCATCGAATATACCGGCTGTATTAGGAATTGCCGCTGCATACGTTCTATATGTTGTATATAAAAATTGGAATAAACCAAAAAACATTATCGAAGAATCTGATGATCCATTCGTGAATTTTGAAAAGCAATGGTCTCAGCTAAATAAATACTAAAAGAGAATATGGTTTCTTACTACATTAAAAATACCTATAATAAAAGGAGAGAATATCAAATGGCAAATTTATTTACCCGCATTAAAGATACTGTAATGGCAGATTTACATCAGGCGATAGATCATAAGGAGAAAAAAAATCCAATCGCATTGCTAAATCATTATTTACGACAATGCGAGCTAGAAACAGAAAAGGTCCGTAAGCTTGTAGAACGCCAGTATCAATTGAAGGATGAATTTACTCGTGAATATCAAAATGCTGTTGAAATGGCAGCTAAACGTAAACATCAAGCCGAAGTAGCTTCTCAAGCAGGTGAAATGGAGCTTTATCAATTTGCAGCCAATGAACAGCAACATTTCGAAGAGCGTGCTGCCCATATCAATGAATTGATGAATCAGGCAAATGCACAGCTTACAGATTTAGAGCAAAAATATGAGCAAATGAAGCATAAGCTGAAGGATATGAATATCCGCCGCTTGGAATTAATGGGAAGAGAAAATGTGACCCGGGCGAAGCACAAAATGAATCAGGTTCTTGATAACCAAGCGTACTCAAATGGCTCATACTCTCGTTTTCAAGAGATTGAAACATATCTTGACCGTTTAGAGCAAGATGTGAACCGCTCTTATTATCAAAACACAATTGATGAAAGAATTGCCCAGCTAGAAAAACAAACTCCAACATTGAAGCTGGATAAAGAAGAAACAAGTTCAATTTCATAAAAGAAACTGTTATTCTAAAAAGGCGTGGATTACTACGCCTTTTTAGAAACATTTGGAACTCGAGATAGTGAAGATTTTCCTATCATAACTAGAAGGGAGGAATACGGTTTGTTGCAAAAATTAAAAAGTGACTATCTCAGCTGGATTGTCTTAATTGGTGCATTCTTTGTGTTGTTAGATGTGTTCTTTTTTAACCGTGGCTTGATTTTCTCCCTTATCGTTGCGATAGGAATGGTGTATCTGGGGAGAAAACGGATGCCTAGGAAAACAGGAAAGCTACTGTTTTGGGCTGGCTTGTTTCTCCTTTTTATCAATGTTATCAATATGATGGCTGTTAAATTTTTTCTGCTAGCACTGCTATGCTTTCTTATTTTTCAATATATGAACAGGAAACAAAAGACCAATACGATTCTCCCTATCATGAATGAACAAACTGATGAAGCTGGTTATCGCGGGGAAACAATGATAAAGGAGCAGCCGCTGTTTCAAAACCGCTTCTTTGGCAATCAACAAACACCAGACCATGTCTATGAATGGAATGATGTGAACATTCAATGTGGTGTAGGGGACAGTCTCATAGATCTAAGTAACACGGTTTTACCAAAGGGAGAGTCCGATATCTTTATACGTAATATAATGGGGAAGGTCACGGTTTTGATTCCGTATGATGTTGAGGTGAGTGTACAACATTCAGTCCTTTTTGGCTCTGCAAGAATATTGGATTTCTACGAAACTTCTTTAGTCAATCGAATCATTAAAGTAGAAACTTCTCAATATGAGCAAGCGAATCAAAAGGTGAAGATATTCACTTCAATGATGATAGGTGATATTGAGGTGAAGCGCGTATGAGTATAATTATGCGCCAGATTCTCATTGGAGTCGCCTTATCCCTTCTAATCTTCATCTTTGTGGCGGGTGAAACGTTTTTTATTTTTCCATTGCTAAGCTGGAGTGACCTATGGGAAAGGGAAGTACTCGATATCCCTTATATTTTATTTGTTCCGAGTTTCAGTATTGTCATTGGAACTGTATTTGGTTTTTTTTCAGGGCATTATTGGCGGAAGCAGCTTCAAATGATCGATGATAAGCTGCACCAAATCGAAGAGGGAAGACCGTTAGAGAGTGATGGTACTTCGCTTGCTGAAATTGAATCGATTTCAAAAAGAATGAACAAGATCCAAAAGCAAATCGCCGAGCAGGCAAAGGTGTCGCAGCGGTTAGCAACTGAGGCTGCTGAAGAACAGGAAAACCGAATCCAGGAAATCATTTCACAGGAACGAAACCGTCTTGCTCGTGAGCTGCATGATTCGGTCAGCCAGCAGCTATTTGGTGCTTCGATGCTGATGTCAGCAATCAATGAAACTAAGCAGGCTTCAGATGATCGCGAAACAAAGCAGTTGAAGATTGTAGAAGAAATGATTCATCAATCACAGCTCGAGATGCGGGCTTTGCTGCTTCATTTAAGACCTGTTGCATTAAAAGGAAAATCACTTCAGGAAGGAATCGAAGAATTACTAATAGAACTAACTCAAAAGGTTACAATGAACATAAAATGGAAAATAGAGGAGTTCCCAGTTGAAAAGGGCGTCGAGGATCACTTATTTCGTATCCTACAAGAATCTGTATCCAACACGCTTCGTCATGCGAAAGCAAGTCTCTTAGAAGTACTGCTGATTAAAAGAGATGGCTTTATTATTTTAAGAGTGTCTGATGATGGGATTGGGTTTGATGTTGATGAAGACAAAGCCGGGTCCTACGGTATGCAGAATATGCATGACCGAGCCGTTGAAATTGGTGGCAATTTAAAAATTGTTTCATTGAAAAATAAAGGCACCCGGCTTGAAGTAAAAATTCCCGTAATTGAAGGTGAGAATCATGATTAGAGTAATTTTTGTTGATGACCATGAAATGGTAAGAATTGGTGTTTCGTCTTATTTAGCTGCTCAGCCGGATATCGAAGTGGTTGGTGAAGCGGATAACGGGAAAACAGCGATAGATTTAGCGCTCAGCTTAAGACCAGACATCATTTTAATGGATTTAGTCATGAAGGAAATGGACGGAATCGAAGCAACAAGACAGATTATTGCCAAATGGCCGGAAGCAAAAATTATCATTGTCACAAGCTTTTTAGATGATGAGAAGGTTTATCCTGCTCTTGAGGCTGGTGCGACCAGCTATATGCTGAAAACATCCAAGGCTAGTGAAATTGCTGATGCTGTCCGCTCTACATATAGCGGTCAATCGATATTAGAACCAGAAGTAACCGGTAAAATGATGATGAAAATGAGACAGAAGCAGCACTATGAGCTGCATGAGGATTTAACGAGCAGGGAAATGGAAATTCTGCTTCTAATGGCGGAAGGGAAAAGCAATCAGGAAATCGCT
Source organism: Bacillus tuaregi (assembly GCF_900104575.1). Taxonomy (NCBI): domain Bacteria; kingdom Bacillati; phylum Bacillota; class Bacilli; order Caryophanales; family Bacillaceae; genus Bacillus; species Bacillus tuaregi. The sequence goes on along the minus strand of NZ_LT629731.1, from coordinate 3,657,302 downwards.
GATGAGCTTTTTATCGCTCTCAAAACGGTTAAGACACATGTGAGTAATATTCTTAGTAAATTGCAGGTACAGGACCGAACACAAGCTGTTATCTATGCATTTAAACATTCTCTTGTTCAATAAAAGGCTGCCATTTTGGCAGTCTTTTTTATTGAACAAATCTATAGATTTTGTCTTTTTTATGAAAAGTATTTGGCGTTATTGTGAAGTTGTGAACATGTTTCCAAAAATGTGATTTGTATCACAATCCAACCCGTGACAGAAACCTAATATAAGTGTAGAACAGTAAATAATAGTATTTGTGAAATATTGAGCAAACACAAGCGAATTAGGAGGTTGTAACATTGAATAACAGGAAATTAGTGATGATTGGTAACGGGATGGCGGGAATTAGAACGTTAGAGGAACTATTGAAACTGGCTCCCAATATGTTTGATATAACAGTTTTCGGAAAGGAACCACACCCAAATTATAACCGAATCCAATTATCTACGGTTCTTCAGGGAGATACAACGATTAACGATATAATTATGAATGATTGGACCTGGTACAGTGAAAACGGTATTACACTATACACAGACGAAGAGATTGTTACCATTGATACAAAAAATAAACAGGTAGTATCTAACCTTGGACGAGTAATGGAATATGATGAATTAATTATGGCTACTGGCTCCAATTCATTTATATTGCCAATCCCGGGTGCAGACAAACAGGGAGTTACCGGTTTTCGTGATATTAAGGACTGTGAAACCATGATTAAAGCAGCCAGCACATATAAGAAAGCCGTTGTCATTGGCGGAGGCTTATTAGGACTTGAAGCTGCACGAGGACTGCTAAACCTTGGCATGGAGGTGGATGTTGTTCATTTGATGCCGTATTTAATGGAAAGACAGCTTGACCCAACTGCTTCTAAAATGCTGGAAAAAGAACTCGAGGCACAAGGCATGAACTTCTTAATGGAAAAAGAAACCGCAGAAATCCTTGGGGAGGAAAGAGTAACAGGGCTTCGCTTTAAGGATGGGTCGACTATTGCGGCCGATCTTGTTGTGATGGCGGTGGGAATTAAGCCGAATGTAAAACTTGCAATGGAAAGTGGCATAGAGGTTAACCGTGGTATTGTAGTTAATGATTATATGGAAACCAGCATCGCTAATGTGTATGCAGTCGGTGAATGTGCAGAGCACCGAGAAATAGTTTACGGATTAGTGGCTCCATTGTATGAGCAGGGAAAGGTCCTTGCTGAATTTTTGGCTGGTAAAATGCCTGACCCCTATCAAGGTTCTGTCTTTGGGACTCAATTAAAGGTATCCGGTGTTGATTTATTTTCCGCCGGTGAAATCATGGACGACCCGTCAACAAAAGCCATTAAAGTCCATAATGAATTTGACGGTGTCTATAAAAAAGTATTAATTCGTGATCATCATGTTACCGGAGTGGTTCTCTACGGTGATACGCAAGACAGTACGCGATTATTCAGAATGCTGAATAAAAAAGAGGACATTAGCGGATTAACAAGTGTTTCTATTCTTTCATCAGGCTGTGATGCCCATGCTTCAAATGATGTTGCAGCCATGGCTGACGATGACCTTGTCTGTGGCTGTAACGGGGTTACAAAGGGAACAATTGTCGGTGCTATTCAAGCTAATAATCTAACAACGGTAGATGAAGTCGGAAGCTGTACAAATGCAGGACGTTCCTGCGGACGCTGTAAATCGCTTATTTCAGACCTTTTAGCTTATACGCTCGGTGATGAATATGATCAATCTGCTAAGAAAGCCGGCATTTGTAGCTGTACCCAATTAAGCAGAGATGAAGTGGTGACAGAAATAAAAGAAAAAGGTTTAACAAGTGTCAAGGAAGTCATGAATGTGTTGGGCTGGAGAAATGAGGAAGGCTGCTCTAAATGTCGCCCAGCCATCAACTATTATCTAGGCATGATTAACATTGAAGACTACCAAGATGACCGTGATTCACGTCTTGTTAATGAAAAGATGCATGCCAATATTCAAAAGGACGGCACCTATACGGTTGTTCCAAGAATGTATGGCGGTGTAACAAACGCAAAGGATTTGAAAACCATCGCTGAAGTAGCGGAAAAGTATGATGTTCCGTTAGTTAAATTAACAGGAGGTCAGCGAATCGGATTATTTGGCTTGAAAAAGGAAGATTTACCAAGTGTATGGGAAGATCTAGGCATGCCGTCAGGCTACGCATACGGTAAGACCTTAAGAACCGTCAAAACATGTGTAGGGGCGAAATATTGCCGTTATGGCACGCAGGACTCAATGGGGCTCGGAATTGAACTAGAAAAGAAGTTTGAGCGTCTAGACACACCTCATAAAGTAAAAATGGGCGTATCAGGCTGTCCGCGCAACTGTGCAGAGGCAGGCATTAAGGATATCGGCTTTGTTGGTGTAGACGGAGGCTGGGAAATTTATGTCGGTGGTAACGGCGGTACAGACCTTCGTGCCGGGGATTTACTCGGTCAGGTAGAAACAGAAGCAGAAGCTATGGAGCTGACAGGTGCTTATCTTCAATATTATCGTGAAACAGCAGAATATTTAGAACGTACATCCAAGTGGCTTGAGCGTGTAGGTCTTGACCATATCAAAGAAGTGCTGGCGGATGGGGAAACAAGACAGGTGTTAAATGAGCGTATGGATAAAACGCTTGATCGCTATCGTGAGCCATGGCAGGAAGCCATTCAAAATAAGGACATTAGAGATAAGTATTATCAAAAACAGGAAGTTAGGGTTCCAGTAAAATAGATTTTTAATGAAAATGAAAAAATAGAAATGATAGGTGGATAAAAGACTATGACAAGTAGAATAGAACTAGCAAACTATTCCACTCTTCCGGAAAGAACCGGTCAAGTATTTACGATTGAAGGGCAGGAAATTGTTTTGTTTCGGTTAACAAATGGAGATGTACGTGCGATTGAAAATCGCAGTCCGCATCCAAAGGGAGGTACATTGGCAGACGGTCTTATCAGTGGTGAATATGTATTCTGTCCAGTTTATGACTGGAAAATCTCGCTGACGGATGGACAGGTTCAGGCACCGGACACTGGTCAGGTAAAGATATTCCCTCTAGAAGTTTCCGATGACAAAGTCTATATTATTGTATAATGTAAAAAGAGAAAAACATGTAGAGGGTGTCATAATGGACACCCTCCTTTGTATATTTGTATTTTTGGAAGGATGACCATATATGAACAAGGGAAAAGTGTTTTTAGTTGGCGCAGGACCGGGAGATATTGGCTTAATTACCGTCAAGGGGCTCGAGGCGATTAAGCAGGCGGAAGTTATTTTATATGACCGTTTGGCAAATCCTAAATTACTTGATTTTGCACCTTTCGGCTGTGAACTGATTTATTGCGGGAAGCTGCCTGATCGGCATACACTTAGGCAGGATGGGATTAATAGTCTATTAGTGGATAAAGCATTGGAAGGAAAACGAGTTGTTCGCTTGAAGGGTGGCGACCCGGGTGTTTTTGGCCGTGTTGGTGAAGAAGCTGAAGCGTTAGCGGCCGCAGGTATCCAATATGAGATGATACCAGGGATTTCCTCTGGCATTGCCGCTCCACTTTATGCAGGTATACCGGTAACTCATAGACAATTTGGCGAGACATTTGCCGTTGTGACGGCACATGACCAATCGAAGGAAGGAAAGCCGGTCCTTGATTGGAAGGCACTTGCGAGCGGGATTGATACGATTGCCTTTTATATGGGGGTCAAAAACCTTCCGTATATTTGCCAAAGCTTGATGGAGAATGGCAAATCACCAGATACCCCTGTGATTTTGATTCAATGGGGTACCTTTAGCCGACAGAAGACATTGGAGGGGACGCTGTCAACGATTGCGGAACGAGCATCGGCAGTGCAATTCAGTAATCCCGCCATTACTCTTGTTGGAGATATTGTTTCATTGCGTGAAAAGATTAGCTGGTTTGAGAAAAAACCATTAGTTGGACGTCAAATCCTATTGGCAAGAACAGGTATCCATTCAAGTGGGCTATCTCAGTCATTGACAGAGCAAGGGGCAGATGTGATTGAATTTCCAAAATGGAAAAATGCTGAGGTTCCGGTTAATTACGATGTGTTACATCACCTTTCTTTCTATGAAGAAATCCTGTTTACCTCTGTTGAAAGTGTGGAAGAGTTTTTCCAGCTCTTAATGAAAGAACAGATTGATATACGCAGTCTATCTGCTGAGTTATATGGATTATCCAAGAAGACGGTCAACGCCTTGAAGGAAAGGGGCTTGCTAGCTGATGTTACTGACCATCTCTTTCAAAATGAAACCCTCCTGGTTGTAGGAGACAGCCGTATTGCACATAAATATAGAAATTGTAACCTATTAATCACGAGCGAAAAGGTTGTTGATGAAACGTATTTACCGATTCTAAAAAGAATTCTTACCGATGCAAAGCCGGATAGTATTATTTTTCCAAGTGCACAATCGGTCAAAATGTTCTTTGAGGAGGAATTAGTTGTGGACCTTTTCCCAGAAGAATTTCTTCAGGGAGTCAAGGTCATTTGTATGGGGGAGCGGTCGACAATGGCAGCGCAATTTTACGGCGTAGACCCAGCTGCAACGGCAGAAGCACCAACAAGAGAGGCCTTAATCGAGGCAATCAAAAAGATCGAACAGCATGGTTAATGGATGAAGGTGATAATGGATGGAATATTACCCAATTAATTTGAATTTGGAAGGCAAAAAGACAGTTGTTATTGGCGGCGGGAAGGTAGCGGAAAGAAAGGTCCGCGGGCTTTTAGAGGCAAAAGCGGATATTACCGTTATCAGCCCTAAGCTGACTGAGGGACTGTACCATTATCAACAGCTGGGTACAATTAAATGGAAGGAAAAAAGCTTTTCCTCTGATGACATTACAGAAGCTTTTCTAATCATTTCGGCGGTGAATCATCCTGAGGTCAGCTTGGCAGTGAAAAAGGCAGCAGGACCTAACCAGTTAATCAACCTTGCCGACCGTCCCGAGGAATCGAACTTTATTCTTCCATCATCATTCAAACAAGGAAGGCTGAGCATAACGGTTTCAACATCCGGTGCGAGCCCTATTCTGGCGAAAAAGATTAAGCATAAACTTTCGAAGAAGTATGGTGCGGATTATAAGGAATATCTTGATTTCCTGTATGATAGCCGGAAATGGATTCTTCGAGAAGTAACCGATGCAAAAATAAAGCAGCAGCTATTAACAGCCATTACGGAGGACAATTTCTTAAATAGTATCAATCGAGAAAATGACTTCCAAGAATTGCTATCTAAGTATCTGAAATCATAAACCCGGTGCCTGACACCCTAAAGCGCTTCTGTCTTTTTAGGGTGTCAGGCACCGGGTTTTTATTTGTTTTACGTTTAGTAGATAAATTTGCATACATATTTCACAATTTTCACACAAGTAGTTGATACAGTTATACTGGTTAACATTTCTTAAGGGGATGAGCTAGTGACGAGATGGAACCTCTTGTTTTTTGGTATGCTTTTGCTGACTTTTCTATCAGTTCCCGCAGTTGCGGCGTCGGCAGAAGGTCTGCAGGAACAAATTGATGCAACACCAAGTGGCGGGAAGCTTGTGTTGGATGATGGCGTATATGAAGAGTCTCTGTTGTTAACGAAGCCAATCACAATTGAAGGGACAGCTAGGACCATCATTTCAAACTGTACAGATGAAGCGGTTATCACAATGAACGGGAATGGAGTTACACTTAAGAATCTACAGGTTGAAAGCTGCAATGCTACTGGGGGAGCAGCAGCTATTTTTATAAAAGGGGCGGATCATACTTTAGATAATATTCGAATTAACACCGTACAATTTGGAATTAAATTGGATGAAGCGTTTGCAACGTCCATTTCCAGTGTAGTGATTAAGGGGCAAGGAAATGAAAATGGGATTGACCTTTGGAAATCCTCAGATAATCTGATAACCAATACTACCATTGATAAAGTCTATGATGGAATCTATCTTGAGAACAGCCATGGCAATCAATTGATTGAAAATAAGGCTACACATGCACGTTATGGGTACCATCTTATGTTTTCTAACGGCAATGTCCTGAAGGGGAATCATTCCAGTGAAAACACGACTGGAGCCATGATTATGAGTACAAAGGATACGGTGGTAGAGGATAATCAATTGGTTTCCAATAATGAAAATGTTCACGCTCAGGGACTGCTGTTATACGATACTTACAATGCCGTAATTAGAAATAATAATATCAGCTATAACCGGGTCGGATTATTCTTAGATACCTCTAATCAAAATCTGCTTGAAAACAATCTAGTTGCTCAAAACTTTATCGGGATGCAATTAAGGGAGTTCCATGAAAATGAAATAAGAGATAACAGTATGATTGGAAATGTATATGACTCACAAGCTGTTAACAGTCAGGATAATCATATTTATGAGAACTATTGGGACTCCTCGATGAAGTTAGATGCAGAGGGAAATGGAGTAAGCATGATCCCATACACCTCAGATCCTTACTTTTTATCGATTACAAACTCTGCCCCTGAATTTCAACTGTTTTTTCATGCACCGGGAATGCTTGTGCTGCAAAAGCTGTTGAAAAGTCAGGAGGAAGCTTTATTGCGAGATGATTCACCAAAAATGACTGCTACCAAAGCGTTAGAGCCGGAAGCGGTGTCGGTTGGGTGGTTGTGGCTAGTGAGTCTGACGATGCTATTAGTCAGTTTGTTTTATTTCTTATGGGGGAGGAAGGCTTTGTGAAAAAATTATTGCTCATATGTTTGTCAGGAGTGCTATTATTCATTATTTCAGGGTGCGGGTCTAAGGAGATAGAGCCGAGAGCAATTGATGAAAAAAATGATAAATGTATCCAATGTCATATGTCTGTCGTAGATGATCAATTTGCGACACAGTTAACGCTAGAAAATGGAAAAACCCATACCTTTGATGATATTGGCTGTATGGCTTTATGGGTGAAGGAAAATAAAGACCAGAAAGTAGCTGCACAATTTGTCCGTGATTATGAAACAAAAGAATGGATTCTTTTAGAAGACGCTTATTATGTTTATGATGAGTCCATCAAAACACCAATGGCTTATAACGTCATTTCCTTTGCAAATGAACAAAAAGCTACGGATTTTGCTAGTGAAATTAATGCGCAGGTGATGACAAGTGCTGAACTCGACAATCACCAATGGGACATGAATAATGACATGATGATGAAGATAAAAGAGGAAATGGGAGCAGGAGCTTCTGAGCATTCTCATGATCATGGGGAAGCTGAAGAATCTCATCATGATAGTGAATGAATGGAGCACTCTCACCACTAAGGGGATGAGAATGCCTGGAACTCTTTGTTGAAATGAGGGTATGGTATGTGGACAATTGGGAGATTTGAATGGAGAATGACACTACGTCAAAAAACCTCTTATGTATTTCTTTTTTTATGGACCTTCGTACTGCTTTTGATCTTTATGTTGGTTAAAAATTCGCCTGCCGTTACAAGCTATACAAATATTACCGGTGCAGCTGTTAATCTACTGCTCTATTTGCTGCCGTTGTTTATGCTGATTATCGGCTCATTCGCGGTGGCCTCCGAAAAGGAAAACGGACAATGGAAGCTATTAACCACTTATCCTATCTCATCGTTTTCTTTTCTAGTTGGCAAGACGCTTGGGCAATTAATGGCACAAACTATTATCTTTACATTAAGCTTTGGCATTAGTCTTACACTAGCACTAGTTTTTCAAATTAGTATCGGTCTGAAATGGATACTGGCCGTTTATGTATTTGCACTTCTATTACTTGCAGTTTTTTTAGTAATAGGTGTTGTAATGGGCTCTTTTTCAAAAAGCAGATGGCAGGCTCTTGCAGGTTCAGTCGCCATTTGGTTTGTCTTGATTATGATTTGGCCGACAGCGTTAATCAGCGTGCTGAATCTTGTTCCCTATACGATGATTTCACCGGTTATGCACGGGTTATTATGGGTGAATCCGGCTGAATTGCTTCGTGTCGTTTTTGTTGTCCAAATGGACGGAGGCTCTGTTTTCGGTCAGGCCTATGATATGCTTGTCACATTTTTGAAAAAGGATATGGCTGTTCCGATCCTTATTCTCTATTTATTATTATTTTCGGGACTATTGCTCTTCCTTTCAGCGTGGCGACTGGAAAGGAGAAAGGCTTTATGAATCAGCTTGAATTGCAGAATATATCTAAGAACTATAAGAAGAAACAGGTGCTAGAACCGTTATCGCTGACGGCTAATAAAGGCGAATGTATTGTGTTAAGTGGTGGAAACGGAGCTGGGAAAAGTACGCTTCTTTCTATTATTGCTGGGATATTAGCGCCGTCGAGTGGGACTGTGTCGTTAAATGGCATCAGCCTAGAGAGCCATCGAAGGTCGTATGTAGAGCAAATCGGCTACATGCCGGATGATTTTCTCGCAGATCCTACCATGACAGTAAGAGAGTTCCTTTTGTTTTATGCATCGTTACGAAAAATCAATAAAAAAAGAGTTGAGGAGGTACTTGCGTTAGTAGGCTTAGAAGAGCAGCGCAATTACCGAATAACAGGATTGTCAAAAGGGATGCGCCAGCGTCTCCTGTTTGGTCAGGCCTGGTTGGGTAAGCCAGCACTACTTCTCCTCGATGAGCCGACAAATGGACTTGATCCCTATTGGGTAAATGCCTTTGTACAGCATATCAAAGCCATTAAAAATAGTGGAACAATCGTCATTTTTTCAACCCATATGATGGATGTCGCCGCTGAAACAGCTGACCGTATCCTCTTTATGAAGGCTGGAAAAGTCATGGAGCAGCTGACAGAGCTTACATCGAAGGAAGAAGTAGTTATGGAGCTCCTTAAGCTTCAACGAGTAGTATAAAAAGCAGTAAACATATGGACTCGCATAGGAAAGATTCTCGTATGCGAGTCTTTTTGTGTTTCAGCAATTATTTTATTCTCCTTCGCTTCTTATTAATATCCTGAGGACTTGTCTCATATGCTGTATAGAATATCAGTTTCCTAAAACAGGTGTGGGATATTCCAATATTGGAATTAGAATAAAGGAGAGGCGTATGAATTCATTTTTTAAAGGAACTCTTTTACTTATTGCTGCAGCCTGTATTGGAGAAGTCGTGGAATTTATTATTAATATGGTTTTGGCCAGGGAGCTGGGTGAAAAAGGACTCGGTATGTATATGGCCATCCTGCCGACCGTCTTTTTAATTGTCCTTCTTGCCAGCTTTGAGATGCCTGTCTCCATTTCAAAGTTTATTGCGGAACGGGACAAAAGAATTCATCAAAGCATGTTAAGTCATGTTCTAAAATGGACCATAATGATGACTGCCATCTTAATGGTAGTAGTATCTATCATTCTACCATTCGTCCCTGCATTTGATCAGTACCACCCTATCTTCAGGTGGTTGGTTCTGATTCTCATACCGATTGTCTCCTTCACCTCAATTGCCAGAGGTTATTTTATGGGGAAATCAGATATGGGAAAAATTGCTCTTTCTAACTTTCTGCGGAAATTAGTGCAGCTTCTCTTACTGGTTTACTTATTCCATCTTTTTGATTTTGAGATTAAAGCCGCAGTGCTAATTGCCTTTTGTACGCTTATTGGTAGCGACCTTGTTGTTTTTGTCTATTTATTCCATGTATTCATGGTTCAGTACCACTATATGAAAAAACAACCGTCCAAAAGGCTTCATAGTAAAGTGGTTATGAAAAATTTAATGGAAGTATCTGTCCCAACAACAGCTCTAAGGGTTTTTCATGCCTTTACTTCTGCATTAGAGCCATTCTTAATTACAGGGGCGCTGTTTTATGCAGGTGTCAGCAAGGATATCGCGACAGAGCAGTTTGGTATGGTAGCAGGAATCGCGATGGTGATTGGTTCCTTTCCAACTTTTATTTCACATTCCTTATTGATTATGCTGATACCGACGATATCAAAAGCAAATGCAGAAAGGAATACAGCCTACCTGCAAAAGCTGCTTAAGCAGGTGATGCTGGGAACCTTTGCTTATGGAATACCGGCTGTCCTCGTATGCTATTTCTTTGCTGAACCATTAACCACAACCTTCTTTCACTCTACAGGTGCTGCTCGTTATTTGCAGCTATTATGGCCATGCTTTCTTTTCCGTTTTTTTGTCTTGCCCCTTCAGGCTTACCTAATAGGTCTTGGATTAATGAAGGAAGCCTTTTTACATGCCGTTTGGGCAACCATTACAGCCTTTCTCATCATCTATTTCCTTGGCTCGAAGGCAAGCTTTCAGATGGACGGAGTGATTATTGGCATTAATACAGAAGCGATATTATTAACCTTGCTGCATTACGTTGCGGTATGTAAAAAAATCGGTGTCTCTGTTTTCATGCTACCGCTTAGTCGAGTAAAGTCTTCCTGAAATATTTTTCTTTTTAGGAAGGAACAGGATAATTTACGTCTAATTAATGAGAATAACTAATTTTATTCGATAGAGAAACGCAAATAGGAATGAATCTATACGAGGAGGCGGAAGGTTGAATCCAATGCTGACACTGCCTGTTGTCGATGCTGGTAGGAAGATGGAGTTTGAAGAAATCGTTCGAGATTATGGAGTAGGCGTTTTTAGATATCTTTACTCAATAGTTGGACAGAGGGAATTAGCAGAGGATCTTTATCAAGAAGTGATGCTATCAGCATATGTAGGCTTTTCTTCATTAAAAAATACAGCAAAGGTTAAAAGCTGGCTTTGTAAAATCGCGATAAACAAATGTCGTGATTATTGGCGGAAGGAAATATCAATAAAAGCATTTTGGGAAGAAAAGGTTCATTTGTATTATCAGCAAGAGCATCATCAGCCACATGCACCTGAAGAAAGATTTTTTCATAAATATGTTAAGGAGATACTAGTTAAGGCAATTCGTGAGCTGCCGGAAAGATATCAGGAGCCGCTGTTTTTATATTACTTTTGCGGCTGGTCACTGGCTGAGATTAGTGACCAGAAAAGGCTTCCCTTATCAACGGTGAAAACCAGGATGAAACGTGCAAAAGATCAATTGCGTAAAAAGGTCATTTTATTGAGTTAAGACTGGAATTATATGTTATTATGCAAATAAATTTTAGACTAGGTATTTCCCCATATTTTGTATTCCGATAGAGTTTGGTATGATTGAAAGAAATACATACGAACTAAAAGGAGCACTTAATATGGAAAATGGTAAATATTGTTGCGAATCATTAGCAGTAAAAACGAGTCTTGTTTCACCTCCTGATACAAACATACACGGAACGATGTTTGGTGGAAAGCTGATGGCATACATTGATGATATTTCTGCTATTGCAGCAATGCGTCATGCTCGTAAGCCGGTTGTGACTGCATCGAGTGATTCAGTTGATTTTCTCTATCCTATTCACGAAGGAAATTCAGTTTGTCTAGAAGCATACGTAACTTATACAGGCAGAACATCTATGGAGGTATTCGTAAAGGTTGTTTCTGAAAATATTGTGAGTGGTGAGAGACATGTATGTGCCGTTTCCTTTCTAACCTTTGTTGCACTTGATGAAGCTGGTAAACCGTCTGAGGTCCCTCAGGTTATTCCTCAGACAGAGGAAGAAAAGCATTTACACGAAACCGCAAAGGAAAGACTGGAAATACGTAAAAAGAGAAGAAAAGATAGTGAAGAACGAGCTAAACGATTTGGAACGACCTATCCGTGGTCAAACAGAGCTGAATAATAAAAAGAGCATTAAAGAGACTGTAGTACAGTCACCTTAATGCTCTTTTTATTATGATTCATGTTTTTCGTCTGTTCGGGATATTATCGCTTGGTTCTCCTTAAGTAAGTCTCGAATTTCAGCTAATAATTCCTCTGTTTTGTCAATGACAGGTGCAGCCTCGGTAGCTTCTTCCTTTTTCTTGAAGCGGCTCAGAAAGCGAATAAAGAGAAAAATCGAGAGAGAGATAATGAAAAAATCAACTACAGTTTGCAGAAAGGCTCCATATTTTATATTGACGTCAATGAAGGTATATTCGAGCTTTGAGAAATCTACACCTCCAAGTAAAATCCCCACAAGCGGCATGATTAAGTCCTCGACAAGAGAGGAGACTATTTTTCCAAAGGCACCACCAATGATAACGCCGACGGCTAAATCTAATACATTTCCCTTTAAGGCAAATTTTTTGAATTCAGACCACATCTCGAATTTCCACTCCTTTTATTTTTAGCTAGTATTAATATTCATTAAAAAAGCCTGTGATATTTATGAAAAAAGATATCACAGACTTCCTTATAGTTATACGGTTATTTTAAATCCCATTTCTTTCGATTAATATTTAATAGTAAATGAATGAAAGTTCTCAGTGACTTCGCTTTCTGTTATTTCCATATCAGTAATTTTTGAAAAGGGGTTGCCAATACGAAGTTCCTCTACGAATGGATCAAGCTGGTCCTTACTCCCTACAGCTATAATTTCTACTGAATCATCAGCTAAGTTTTTTGCCCAACCTGTTACTCCATATTGGACAGCTTTCATTTGTGAAAAGTAACGATAGCCTACGCCCTGTACTTTTCCAGATACAATAATATGCAACTGGATCATTCTTACCCCTCCGGTTAACTTTTGCGCTCTTACTCCTATCCTCCCATAAATCGGCATGTGATGCAATATACAAACTGCTTTTTTACTTGAGGAAAGTTATCTTCTTTAAAAAGCCCAGTTACCGTTTCTAAATACAGGTTCAACCTTCCCGTCCTCTGTAATTCCGTCAATGTCCATTTTGTCTGAGCCAATCATAAAGTCTACATGTGTAATACTTTGATTTAAGCCGTTTTCTTGCAATTCGTCCTGTGACATCGTTTTGCCGCCTTCAATACAAAAAGCATAAGCGCTTCCGATAGCCAAGTGGTTAGAAGCATTTTCATCAAATAATGTGTTGAAAAACAGGATATTTGATTCTGAAATAGGTGAGTGATAAGGCACAAGTGCTACTTCACCTAAATAATGAGATCCTTCATCTGTAGCAACAAGTTGCTTTAAAATATCCTCGCCTTCCTTCGCCTTAACATCAATGATTTTTCCATTTTCAAAAGTTAACATAAATTCATCAATGATGTTACCGCCATAGCTTAATGGTTTTGTACTTGAAACCGTTCCATTTACTCCTGTTTTGACGGGTACGGTAAATACCTCTTCTGTCGGCATATTGGCCATGAATTCAAAGCCCTTTTCATTAATGCTGCCTGCTCCACACCAGATATGCTTGTTTGGGAGCTCGATGGTTAAATCGGTTCCAGGAGCAGTATAGTGGAGCTTCTTATATTTCTTGGCATTTAAATAGTCTACTTTTTTATGTAAGGTTTCATCATGCTGCTTCCACGCAGCAATCGGGTCCTCTGTCTCGACTCTCACTGTTGTAAAGATGGCATCCCAAAGCTTCTCTACTCTTGTTTCCTCTGGTTCATTAGGAAATACCATATCTGCCCAGCCTTGAGACGGTGCGGCAATAACGGTCCAGCTAATTTTATCGGATTGAACATACTTGCGGTATTGCTGTAATGCAGTACCAGCTGCCTTTTGGTAATTAGCGATTCTTTCCGGATTAACACCTTTTAATAAGGCAGGGCTGGAAGAAAGGATGGACATGAAGGCAGCTCCATTCTCCGCCAGAGACGTCTGTTCCTTTGCCCGCCACTCAGGATATTCTAAGAAAACCTCATCAGGTGCCATGTCGTATTTTAATCTCGATACTACATCATCGCTCCAATTGACAATGACATCCTTGGCTCCGGTTTCGTATGCCTTTTTCACAATTAGACGTACAAACTCACGGGAATCTAAATTGGCATTGACGACAAGTGTCTGTCCTTTTTGGATATTGACCCCAACCTTAACGGCCAGCTCTGCATATTTTTCTAATTTCTGTTGGAATTCACTCACTAAATCCAGCTCCTTTATTATAAAATTATGGATTATCTTCATTGTAGCTTTTCTTATTTGTAAAATAAAATAAGAAGGCTATCCAAACTAAAAAAAAGGCGGAAGACCTTGAATGGTCTGTTATTTCACTGTACTGAATCTATCGTGGACGTATGTTATACTGTTACCTATGGAAATTCGAAAGGATGTAATATTATGGCAAAAAGTGTTGTGATTGCTGAAAAGCCATCTGTTGCACGGGATATCGCTCGTGTATTAAATTGTAATCAAAAAGGAAATGGATATCTTGAAGGCAATAAATACATTGTTACGTGGGCCCTTGGGCACCTGGTCACACTTGCGGATCCGGAAAGCTATGATGTGAAATTTAAATCATGGAAATTGGAAGATCTGCCGATGCTACCTGAACGCTTGAAATTGACTGTCATTAAGCAGACAGGCAAGCAATTCAATGCAGTGAAAAGTCAGTTGCTTCGAAAGGATGTCAATGAAATCATAGTGGCGACAGATGCCGGAAGAGAGGGAGAGCTAGTTGCCCGCTGGATTATTGATAAAGTAAAAGTCAATAAACCGATTAAACGTCTCTGGATTTCATCTGTTACAGATAAAGCGATCAAAGACGGCTTTGCAAACCTAAAGCCTGGTAAAGCCTATGACAATTTATATGCTTCAGCTGTCGCACGCTCTGAAGCTGATTGGTATATCGGCCTTAATGCAACACGTGCATTAACAACGAAATTCAATGCTCAGCTAAACTGCGGTCGTGTCCAAACACCAACGGTTGCAATGATTGCAGCACGTGAGGACGAAATCAAAAACTTCAAATCTCAAACCTATTATGGAATTGAAGCCCAGACAACGGAAGCATTAAAGCTGACCTGGCAGGATACAAAAGGGAATAGCCGCAGCTTTGATAAAGAAAAAATAGAGGGAATCGTGAACAAACTAGGCAAAAAAAATGCGCAGGTAACGGAAGTAGAGAAAAAGCCAAAGAAGTCGTTCTCACCGGGGCTTTATGACTTAACCGAATTGCAGCGTGATGCTAATAAAATATTTGGCTACTCTGCTAAAGAAACGCTGAATATTATGCAAAAGCTATACGAACAGCATAAAGTTTTAACGTATCCGCGGACGGACTCACGCTTTATTTCTTCAGATATCGTTCCAACACTTCAGGAGCGTCTGAAGGCTTGTGGGATTGGGGAATTCCGTACACTAACAACTAAGGTGTTAAGAAAGCCCATTAAGGTCTCTAAATCGTTTGTAGATGATAGCAAGGTGTCGGACCACCATGCCATTATTCCAACTGAAGAATACGTAAACTACTCAGCCTTCACGGATAAAGAACGTAAAATCTATGACCTAGTAATCAAACGCTTCCTAGCCGTATTGTTCCCGGCTTTTGAATACGAGCAACTAACCCTTCGTGCAAGGATCGATGATGAAAACTTTGTTGCTAAAGGAAAAACGATACTATCGCTGGGCTGGAAGGAAGTATACGGAAATCGCTTTGAAGAGGATGAAGCAGGAGACGATTTAAAGGAACAGGTGCTGCCACGGATTGAAAAAGGTGATACATTAAATGTCAAACTAATCATGCAAACATCAGGGCAGACAAAGCCGCCAGCACGTTTTAATGAGGCAACATTACTATCGGCAATGGAAAACCCTGTGAAATATATGGATACAAAAAACAAACAGCTTGTTGACACGTTAAAATCAACGGGAGGGCTGGGTACTGTTGCAACACGTGCAGATATCATTGACAAGCTTTTCAATTCGTTCTTAATTGAAAAGCGTGGTAAAGATATTCATCTGACCTCTAAGGGGCGTCAGCTGCTTGATTTAGTACCTGAGGAGCTAAAATCACCTGCTTTAACGGCAGAATGGGAACAAAAGCTTGACCAAATCGCTCACGGTAAGCTGAAAAAAGATGTATTTATCGGGCAAATGATTAACTATACAAAAGAAATAGTTGCTGAAATTAAAGATAGTAATAAAAAATATAAGCATGATAATATTTCTACAAAAAGCTGTCCTGACTGTGGAAAACCAATGCTTGAGGTAAACGGAAAAAAAGGTAAAATGCTTGTCTGTCAGGATCGTGAATGTGGACACCGCAAAAACGTCTCGCGTGTAACAAACGCACGTTGCCCACAATGCCGTAAAAAATTGGAGCTTCGTGGTGAGGGAGAAGGACAAATTTTTGTATGTAAATGTGGGCACCGTGAAAAGCTATCTGTTTTTCAGGAGCGGCGTAAAAAGGAATCTGCTGGCAAAGTAGACAAACGCACCGTTCAGAAGTATTTGAAAAACCAAGATAAAGAAGCGGAACCTATAAATAATGCTTTAGCAGAGGCCTTAAAGGGTCTGAAGTTTGATTAACTATAGATAAAAGGGAAAGTCCTGCTCTAATGGATGTTGGTGCAGGACTCTCCCTTTTTCCAATTGATGATTCCAAGCTTTTTTCTAATCCATTTCCTCTGGATCCACCCGGTTCTTAAAGGCCTCCTGAGTTACAATGAGTTCTTCATCCTCTTGAGCTTCAGTTGTATGTCTTTCAACCAGGTGTTCAGGAAATTTTCCAGGGTGATTTTTCTTTTTGTGATCAAAACTCTTGCCACGTCCCATTTTTGCTCACTCCTTTCTGATGCATAGATAGTTTCTGTTGGTAAAACAATTATTATTCCAGTGATAAAGAAGCGAGCGGAATCAAATTCGCCCGTCGAATTTGTGTCCGGGTTACCTGAGCTCGCTCGGGTAAACTACCTTTAAAAAATCCGTGACATCCGCCGGAGGCTTAACTTCATTCAGCCGGGGCTTGAACCCCACAGAGTCGAAGTACCATTTGCATTCATCCCACTTGTAGAAGTAGAGGACTTCTGTACCTGTCGCAAGCTTTCGGTACAAAAAAGCATTTGCTGAATGAAGTTAAAATAGGGTAGTTGAATGAAGGAACAGAGATAATAACAGCGTCATAAACGTGAAATCATTCACAAAATATCCATAGATTTATTTATTGAATCATCTTATAATAAACTTGTTCAAACATTCACATGACAAATGTTTGAGCCCCTCCCCTAATTAATAGTTAATAGAGGACAACCCTAAGATGATGCTCTTACCCCAGGGAGCATTATTTTTTTTGCTTTATGAGATATTTGGAAATGACATTCTGTGAATGATTTCACAAAATATCCATAGTTTTTCTAAGAAAATCATACTATAATAAACTTGTTCAAACATTCACATGACAAATGTTTGGGCCCCTCCCCTAATTAATAGTAAAATAGGACAACCCTAAGATGATGCTCTTACCCCAGGAGCATTATTTTTTTTATCTGTCTATAAAGCAATCCCCAAGACTTATATGATTTATCCCACAAAGCAGCTAAAGAAACTTCAGGTTCTGCCGATATTAAACATAACGAGATTTGGATAAGACAGGGTGATATAAATGGATTTAGCTACAATAATTGGGATTCTACTAGGGGTTATTGCGGTCGGGGTCGGAATGGTATTAAAAGGGGTAGCTGTATCTTCGTTGGCGAATCCGGCAGCTTTCCTAATTATTATTATGGGGACGGTTGCATCTGTTACAGTTGCATTTCCAATGTCAGAGTTAAAAAGAGTTCCTAAGCTGTTTGGTATTTTATTTACTGAGAAAAAAACAACGAGCTACACCGAGTTAATTAAATCATTTTCCGATTTAGCACAGCTAGCAAGAAAGGAAGGTCTGCTTGCCCTTGAAGTAAAGATAAACGAGGTTGAAGACCCTTTCCTTAGAAACGGTTTGACGCTGGCGGTTGATGGGCAATCTGCTGATTATATACGTGATGTTCTAACAGAGGAAATAGAAGCGATGGAAGAAAGACATGAATCAGGAGCCTTAATATTTTCACAGGCAGGAACATATGCCCCAACACTTGGCGTTTTAGGTGCTGTAATTGGTTTAATTGCTGCGCTTGGGAATATGAATGATACAGATGCTTTAGGTCATGCCATTGCAGCTGCATTTATTGCTACGATGCTAGGGATATTTACAGGCTATGTGCTATGGCATCCGTTCTCCAATAAACTAAGACGCAAATCAAAAATTGAGTCACAGCAAAAGTATATGATGATTGAAGGAATCTTATCCATTTTGGAAGGGGAAGCACCAAGAATCATTGAACAAAAGCTCGCCTCCTATCTTCCAGCGAGCGAAAGAAGTAAATTTCTTGAAGGTGTGACGAAGAATGAGCAGGCGTAAAAAAAAGAAAAAAGGTGAAGAGCATATTAATGAATCATGGCTTCTCCCATATTCAGATTTATTAACCCTGCTTGTAGCATTATTTATTGTTCTTTTTGCTGGAAGCTCAGTTGATATTCAAAAATTTTATTCTTTATCAAATGCGTTCAGCAATGAATTAATGACAGGTGGAACAGGCTTTTTTGAATATCCAGGTCCGGTCCCAGGAGGAAATAGCGGTTCCTCTGATGGGATTGAAAAGGAACAAAAACAGGATGAGGAAAAAGGCAATAATACTGAAGAAAATCCGCCTGAACTAACAGAGGAACAACAAGCGGAACAAAAGCGTCTAGAGGAAATTCAAGGTCGGGTCAATTCCTATGTTGAAGAAAATGGACTGGAAGATCAGTTAGATACCTCTTTAACGATTGAAGGCTTATCTGTCAGAATAAGGGACAATGTATTGTTTGACTCAGGAGTTGCAGAAGTTCGAGTGGAGAATATCAATATTGCCTATGAAATATCAAAGTTGCTAGAAATGGATATACCTAGAAGTGTCATCGTCAGTGGACATACAGATAATGTTCCGATTAAAAATGCACGCTTTGACTCGAACTGGGAGCTCAGTGTAATGCGCGCAGTGAATTTTATGAAATTCCTGCTGGAGAATCACAATTTAAACCCAGAACGCTTCAGTGCAAAAGGATATGGAGAGTTTCAGCCGATTGCTTCAAATGATACGGTAGAAGGCAGGGCGCAAAATAGAAGAGTTGAGATCTTAATTCTACCAAGAGATGATGAAACGTTACGTTAATATTAAAGAGGGTCCTGTACCCTCTTTTTATGTTTATTCAGAATAGTGTATTGAAAATCCTCAACGAAGCTTAGTAAATTTAACGAAATCTATATAAAGTGAGAAATCCTTCTTCGTAACCCCGTGTTTAATAGCTTCTGAAAAAAGAGCCATCCATTCTTCATCCAAATGATTTACATTTGCTTCAGAAGCTTGATTTTCTTCAAGCAGGTCCTCTACAGTAGTTCCTAAAGAGCTAGCTAGTTTAGAAAGAATATAAAGGGAAGGATTCTTTTGAATGCCTCTTTCAATATAGCTTAAGTAGGATTTGGAAATACCTGCTTTTATTGAAAGCTCATTAATCGAATACCCTCTTAATTGTCTTAACTTCTTAATTCGATTTTGCATCATGTATATTTCTCCTAATCCAATAAATATAAGAGTTATATACATTATAATGAACAAACTGTTCATTAAAAAATATGATTTAATGAGGATATGAGAGGAAAATGGTGCAATAAGGACAGAAAACTTGTATTTAGAGGTAATTTTCGAATATTGCAAAATAATCCCTTGGGACTATCCCTTGAAATGATAAATAACAATAGCGATTTAAATAACAATACATTGAACTATTATAAAAGTAGCATTACTTATTGGGTAAAAAATTAGTAAGTTACTCTATGTGAAACACGACCCTAGGAGTAAAGGTTCAGATTGCGTACAATATATTGATTTTTTGTAAAATTAGGAATAGAATGAGTGATGAATGACAAAAAGCGACAGGTTTTATTGCTTTAATAGGTTAAAATAAAGAGATACAAAAGACGAATTTGAGGATTAATATATGATGATTAATGGTTAGGGTTTAGAATATTGAGAATAGGTGTTTGGGAGGATACTAATGTGAGTGAGGGGAAGGAACAGAGTATAGAATATGACATCGAGTGGCTCCAGCTAATAACAGAAGCAAAAAATCTAGGCATTGAAATCGAAGAGATTAGAGCTTTCTTGAACAATCAAGCACATAGGTAAATCGCTAAGGAATTATTAGGGTATCCGCTTTACATATGACTTTACATATGAATAGAATCAAATAAGTGTTTCTCATAAGAGGAATGCTTTTTTGTTTTTCTCTTAAAGGTAAAATAAACTCCTTCATGCTCGTTTTCTTTTGGGGAAATAGGAAAATCCATGCAGGAGTTTATCCTTATCTTAAAGTTCTTTTACATATGCGTTCCTAGTTAGCAGTAGTTATTTCTTCTGCTGTTCTCTCCATTTGCTGAATTCGAGAAACTCACGGAATTGTTCTTTTGAAACACCTGACTCCATGGCTTCCTGTACCAGCTTCATCCATTCCGAATCTAATTCATCTTTATTAGGTTGTTCCATTATTAAACTGTCTACTGGTACTCCAAGGACAGATGAAATTTTTTCTAAAAATTGGATAGAAGGGTTTGTTTGTAAATTTCTTTCCAGAGAACTCAAGTAGGACTTTGCTACTCCTGCTTTGAGAGCGAGTTCCGATAATGATATCTTTTTTTCTTGTCGAATTTTTTTTACACGATCACCAATCATTCAATTCACTCACTTTTTATTATTGTCCAGCTCGACTGCAAACACCCCTATTAGTACCTTTTTCATGAGTCTAATCTATGCAAAAGGATGAGCAAGCCCCCGTACTTTTCTGCTATATATATTAATATAATAACAAAAATAGAAAATAGGTTCCATATATAGAACGGGTTACATTATTTAATTATTTCACTTTTCACTATTCATACACATTTTGCCACATTTTTACGATAAATAGTAGTCTAAATTCAGAAGTTTTTTTATTTGGATGCAATAATGTATTGAAAATACTTGTTTTAGTTGGGTTTAGTGCTTTTTAACTATGTTGAAGAATGGATTAGTTTTTGCAAGACACCTTGAAAATTCATACAATGAATGTAGAATAATGAGTAGTTTACCGAATGGAAGAGAGGCTGTACAGATGATTATTTTGAAATCAGAGAGGGAAATTGAAAAAATGAAAAAGGCTGGTGAAATCCTTGCTTCTGTCCATAAGCAGTTGGCAAAAATGATTAAACCAGGTGTGACGACATGGGAAATTGAAGAATTCGTAGATAAATATCTAAAAAAACAAGGTGCAACACCGGAGCAAAAAGGTTATCGAGGATATCAATATGCGACTTGTGCCAGTATTAATGATGAAATCTGCCACGGATTTCCGAGAAAGGAACCATTAAAAACAGGGGATATTGTAACCATTGATATGGTGGTTAATTACAATGGTGCACTTGCCGATTCAGCTTGGTCTTATGCAGTTGGGGAAGTATCTGAGGAAAATCAAAGACTGCTGGATGTTACGAAAAAAGCACTTTATGTTGGAATTGAACAGGCAAAGGTTGGTAATCGTATCGGTGATATTGGTCATGCGATTCAAACCTATGTAGAAGGAGAAGGCTTCTCGGTTGTTCGTGATTTTATTGGCCATGGAATCGGAAATGCGATTCATGAAAAACCAGACGTTCCTCATTATGGCTTACCGGGGAAAGGCCCCCGTATTAAAGAAGGTATGGTCTTTACGATCGAGCCAATGGTGAATGTCGGTACCTACCGAATGAAGATGGATAATAATGGATGGACATCAAGAACAGAGGATGGTAAGAATTCTGCTCAATATGAGCATACCATTGCCATTACAAAAAATGGTCCAATCATTATAACGGACCAAGAGGAAGCATAATTTTAATGAGGCTGTCTTTTTAGGTGTATGGCATCCTAAAATTCGTGACAGCCTCATGATCATTTTATTGCTTTCTTAAGTTGCCAAGCTCTTCCACAATGGCCTGCATTTCATTTGGACTAAAGGAGCTTTTCTTCATAACTAAATCATAAATATCTTTTAGCTCTTCATACATATTTTCATCAAAATGAGATGGTTTAATAGCACCGAAATTTAATACATTTAATTTTTCTTTTATTTTCTCAATCATATACTCCACATTTTCAACTGATTTTTCAGCTAGGTTCAATCGTTCTCATCCTCTCGTTTTATCCTTGTCGTATTAAAAGACGATATACAGACGCTACTGTTAGAAGCAGCAACAATAATATTCTTTCATTTCATCTTTCCACGTTCAATTAAAAATGTCAATAATATTAAAAAAATGGAAATATACAATAATCATAATGTTTTAGCATGGCTATTGCAGGAAAGTACTGAATAATAGAAAATAAGAAAAAAGGAGGAGGTATAAAAATGGTTCGAGTATTATTTATATGCCTTGGAAACATCTGTCGTTCGCCAATGGCAGAAGCTATGTTCCGTGATCTCGTTAGAAAGGAAGGGCTGGAGGCTGTAATAAAAATGGATTCTGCAGGAACGGGTGATTGGCATATTGGTCATCCACCGCATGAAGGAACGCGGGAAATTCTAAAGAAAAATCAAATTTCTTATAAGGGGTTAAAGGCTAGAAAGGTAACTAGTGATGATTTGAGCTATGATTATATTATTGGTATGGACGTAGAGAATATTAAAAATATAAAAAAGGTTGGCAGCATACCATCACATGTCAAGGTCAAACGTTTACTGGATTTTGTAGAAGACAAGCAGGAAAAGAATGTTCCTGATCCATACTATAGTGGGAATTTCGAAGAAGTTTATGAGCTTGTAAAAGAAGGTACGGAAAAGCTTCTGGAGGAAATAAAAAATAATTTAAAAGCCAAAGGAGAAATAGAATGAGCAGCTCTAAGTTTTGGAAAGGTGTCATAATCGGTGCTGTTGCTGGAGGGGTAATAAGTTTATTCGATCGTTCCACAAGAAATTCAGTCATGGAGAGCTGTCGGAATACGACCGGAAAGGTAACACATTATGTGAAGCATCCGCAGGAGGCCGTGGATTTTGTTAAGGAATCTACCGCTAGAATACGTACCACCATTGAAGGAGTAGGGGATGAGGTATCCTTTATTGCAGAAAAAATTGAAGAATTAAAAGAAATAACACCTCAAGTGGTCGATATTGTAAAGGACACTAAAGAAGTATTCGACCATGAGGCTGAATTAGAAAAGGAAAGATAGGCGGTTGCTGTCTTTCCTTTCTTTTTTATTGAAAAAACATGGTTGATTGATTCTATAATAAATATTTTTTGAATAACATAAGCAGTCTAAGAAGGAAAAGATTTGAGAGAAAAGGGGAAGGAGGTCTGGAAATATAATGAAATTATTAAAGCATTTATGGAAGAACTTCCTAGATGATGATGTTTTTGGTATTGCAGCACAGCTATCTTATTTTTTCCTGCTTTCGCTATTCCCTCTACTTATTTTTTTAATGACTTTATTTCCCTATTTGCCAATAAATCAGGAAGACCTGCTCAATTTGGTTCGTGATTTTGCACCTCTAGGGACGATTGAATTGATTGAAAACCATTTAGAACAAGTGTCCAAAAAAAATGGCGCCCTTTTATCCTTTGGAGTTATCGGTACAATATGGTCTGCTTCAAATGGTTTAAATGCGATTGTGAAGGCGTTAAATAAAGCCTATGGGGTAAAAGAGGAACGTTCGTTTCTTAGAACAAGATTTATGTCCATTTTCCTAACATTTGCTATGATTGTGGTTATTTTAGTGGCTTTAATTCTTCCTGTATTTGGCAAGCATATTGGTATGTTTCTTTTTGCTCAGTTTGAGCTATCCGCTCAATTTATCGCTGTTTGGAATGCTTTACGCTGGCTTGTCAGCTCAGTCATCATCTTTGTTATTTTTATTGGTCTCTATTGGCTTGCTCCTAATAAAAAAGTTGCTTGCCGCACTGCGATACCAGGAGCTGCATTTGCTACAATCGGCTGGATTTTGACTTCCTTTGCCTTTTCCTTTTACGTGAGTAATTTCGGGAATTATTCTGCTACATACGGTAGTATAGGTGCCATTATTGTTTTGATGGTATGGTTATATATATCGGGAATTATTATTATTATCGGGGGAGAGGTTAATGCCTATTTCAGCTCCGATTCGGATTGCTGAGCTACCTCTAATTACCTCTGTTATTTCTTTTATTACTGTGAAAAATAAGACAGGGCTGAAAAGAACCCAAACTATTTGTAGGAGGGCATTCACGTGACTAAGCATACAAAGAAAGACGGCGGTACAAAGCAGCAAAAAAGTAAAAATCCATCAAGCAAGAAATCATCTAGCTCTGCTAATGGTTCAAACGGATACCATTAAAAAGTAAAAGGTCTGGGTTTCCCAGACCTTTTAACCATCATGACCTCAATAAACGCAAGCCGTTTAAAATTACTAGGATTGTACTTCCTTCATGACCGATAACACCTAATGGCAAGTCAACTGCCTGTAAAAAGTTAGATGAAATCAACAGAATAATGACAGTAATGGAAAAGATAACATTTTGTTTAACGATTTTGTTCATTCGCTGGGAAAGACGAATCGCCTCTGATATTCGAGGTAAATCATTTTTCATAAGGACGACATCTGCTGTCTCAAGAGCAACATCGGTTCCGCCCCCCATCGCGATGCCTACGCTAGCTGTGGCTAAAGCAGGAGCATCATTAATTCCATCACCGACCATCGCAACATTACCATATTTCTCTTTTAGTTTTTTGACATGCTCCACCTTATTTTCAGGCAGACATCCAGCGATATATTCATCCACATGGCATTCAGCGGAAATAGCCTGTGCAGTACTTGAACTGTCACCGGTTAACATAATCGTATAGATTCCCTGCGCCTTTAATTGGTCAATAGCCTTTTTCGTTTCTTCACGAACAACATCCTTTAAGGCAATCACGGCAGCTAGCTGTTTACCTCTTTGGACATAGACAACCGTTTTTCCTTCTGATTCCAGCTTTTTAATTTCCTTAGTTTGTTGAGCATCATCTATAAGGTCAATATAGCCAGCTTTACCGATTTTCCACTCCACCTGATTAATGACCGCTTTCACACCAAAGCCAGGTACATCCTCGATACCATCAGGATGAATGAGCTCTATGTTAAGAGTCTCCTTAGCATGCTTTACAATGGCATTCGCAAGTGGATGATTGGAATGACTTTCAATTGAAGCGACAATATGCAGGACTTCCTTCTCGTCTAATCCATTTTGAACAATAATATCGGTTACTACTGGCTGTCCTTTCGTCAAGGTCCCTGTTTTATCGAAGGCGATTGCCTTGATGTGATTTAAATTTTCGAGGTGAACACCGCCTTTAAATAAAATCCCATGTTTAGCTCCGTTTGAGATGGCTGATAGAGTCGCAGGCATAATAGAGGAGACAAGTGCACATGGTGAAGCGACAACAAGCAAAACCATTGCCCTGTAAAAGGTCTCGTTCCAGCTCCAGCCAAGTAAGAAATGTGGAAGAAACATCATGATTAGGACTGTCACAAGGACAATTTTTACATAATTTCCTTCAAAGCGTTCAATAAATAACTGTGAAGGAGACTTTTCACTTTGAGCTGATTGTACTAATTCAATGATCTTTTGAAAGAGTGTTTCATTTGCCTGTTTCGTAATCTCGACTGTAATAGAGCCGTTTAAATTCACAGTACCTGCAAAAACCGTATCCTGAATTTGTTTCGTTACTGGTATGGATTCACCTGTAATAGCTGCTTCATCAATAGTCGTTGTTCCTCTCGTGATTGTTCCATCGGAAGGTACCCTTTCTCCTGGCTTAATGAGAATATAGTCACCCTTGTTTAACTCAGCTACACTGACCCGCTCTTCGAGTCCATTTGTGATACGCAAGGCTTCTTCGGGCTGCAGCTCCATCAAAGAGGAAATTTCTTTATGGCTTTTGTTCATTGTATAGGTCTCTAATGCACCGCTTAGAGCGAAAATAAAGATTAAGATACAGCCTTCTGTCCAATAGCCGATAACAGCTGAGCCAATAGC
Source organism: Bacillus tuaregi (assembly GCF_900104575.1). Classification (NCBI taxonomy): domain Bacteria; kingdom Bacillati; phylum Bacillota; class Bacilli; order Caryophanales; family Bacillaceae; genus Bacillus; species Bacillus tuaregi. The sequence continues at coordinate 3,631,457 of NZ_LT629731.1, read as the reverse complement.
AGCCAAAATCATAAGCATCTCAACATTAAGCTCTTTATTCTCAATCGTTGCTTCGATTCCTTCCTTTGCCTTTGCAAAACCTCCGATAATAAATGATGTGATATATGTGATGACAGATAGAGTATTATATCCATTGTGATCAAGAAGCCAGCCAATCACAATGAAAAACCCGCAAATGAGGGCTGCTAGTAATTCCCCATTGATTTTAACTTTTTCCCAAACACTCTCATGTGTTAAGGTTTCATTCCTATTAAGGACCTCGGCCTTCGTTTCCATTACGCTCCCCCTTTTTACTGTTAGCATAGTTAATAACTCCTAATTGAGAAAAATAATCAGAATCAATACCCTTAAAAAACACGAAAGCTGCCACCAGACTGGTGACAGCAAAAAAACGTTTATTTATATTATTTTAACTTTATCATATAACGGCTGTTTTAGAAAAGAAACATGCATTATAATTTAAACTGGAAAAATTTAAGTACCATAATATGGATTTATATACCATAATATGGTTGTGTATGGTCGTATCATTCCAACAATCTTTCAAAACAAGGAGGAATTTTTTTACCTTCATTCAGCAAATGCCTTTTGTACCGAAAGCTTGCGACAGGTACAGAAGTCCCCCACTTCTACAAGTGGGGGATGAATGCAAATGGTCCTTCGATTCAGTGGGGGTTCAAACCCCGGCTGAATGAAGTTAAGCCTCCGGCGAGTCATGCGATTTTTTAAAGGTAGTTTACCCGAGCGATCTCAGGTAATCCGGACGCAAATTCGATGGGGGAATTTGATTAAGATTCGGAGCAAAATAAAAAGTGAAAGGATTGAAAATGAACATGGTAAATAAAATCTTTATGCTCTTAACCTTCATTGGTGTCCCGTTGTCCATTATCGGTTCATTGATGAATTGGCCTAGTATTCTTTTATTTGTGATTTATTGTTTAACCATTATTGCGTTAGCAAGCTATATGGGTAGAGCAACAGAGAGCCTGGCGGTAGTAGCTGGTCCACGAATTGGAGGGCTTTTAAATGCAACCTTTGGAAATGCAGTAGAGTTAATCATTTCCATCTTTTCCTTAAAGGCGGGACTTGTTGGAGTGGTACTGGCTTCGTTAACAGGTTCGGTTTTAGGGAACCTGCTGCTTGTTGCCGGTCTATCCTTTTTCATCGGCGGAGTTAAGTTTAAACGACAGCAGTTTGATGTCTATGATGCAAGGCATAATTCAGGTCTCCTGATGTTTGCTGTGATTGTTGCGTTTATGATTCCAGAAGTATTTTCTATGACGATGAATGAGGGGAAAACGATTGCGTTGAGTGTGGGAATTTCCATTATCTTAATTGCCCTTTATTTGGCCGCTCTATTTTTTAAACTGGTCACACACCGTGGAGTGTATCAGCATAAGGAAGAAAATGGGGTAGAGGATCACGCGGAAGAGCCTGAGTGGGGTAGAGGAAAAGCTATTACCATTCTTGCTGCTGCAACGGTTGCGGTTGCCTATGTATCAGAAAACCTTGTCCATACATTTGAAGCGGTTGCGGAATCATTTGGTTGGACCGAATTATTTATTGGGGTTATCATTGTCGCGATTGTTGGAAATGCTGCGGAACATGCGTCAGCTATTGTCATGGCCTTTAAGAATAAAATGGATATTGCAGTGGAAATTGCCATTGGTTCGACGCTGCAGGTGGCTATGTTTGTGGCACCGGTTCTTGTGCTCATATCCTTATTCTTTCCAGTTAAGATGCCGCTTGTGTTTACATTACCTGAGCTGATTTCGATGGCAGCCGCTGTGCTATTGACGGTGGTAATATCAAATGATGGTGAAACGAACTGGTTTGAAGGTGCGACCCTTTTGGCAGCCTATTTAATTATGGGAATTGGATTTTATCTTTTGTAAAAATGTAATTTAACTTGAAATTTGATTTAAAATTATCATCTTCACATGGATAATCTTCTATCACTCCGAAAACAATATACTATGTGAAATACAGCCTGATATATTGAAAGGAGTTCTTGATTGTGAAGAAAAAACTGATTTATGCAGTTATTGGATTGGTTGTGATGCTCTCCTTCCTTCCTTTTGCTCAAGCGGAAAAGCAACAGGAAAAAGTAGAAAAGCCACCAAAACAGTCCATATCGGTGCCAAGTTCAGTTTTGAATATTACAAAAGATAATACATATCCAAACCCTACAGTTGATATGCCGAGATTAGAACCTAGTGACTTGACGAAAGAACTTATTGAATCATCTAAAGTAAAAATTGAAAATCCGCATCTCATTCGTATGTTGAACGAAACCACGGTGAACAGTACGCCATTTGCCCTTGGCTATCGTGCGATTGTCTACCTTGGACAATGGCCGTTAAATTATGATTCAGTGGAAACGGCTCCGAATTGGGAATATCAAAAAATCAATACAAACTATTATGATAACCGAGGAGGAACTTCTCCGTATCAGATTCATTATGTACAGGAGGCGCAAAAAATTGTCCGCGGAGGTTTAACGGCAAAGGTAGCAAATACTGATGAAGTTAAAAATATGATGATGATGAAAGCTATGCAAAAGTCTGGCCTGCCCTTATCCTTTGAAACTGTTATAGGTGGCGGAACGAAAAAAGATCAAATCTACAATGTGCCACCAAAAATGCTTGGCTATTTACATGGCTATGCACCCGCTGTTAATGAGAAGGGGAAAGTCACCTATGGTGAAGTCTATTTAATGCTAAAGGGTGGAAAGAAAATGATTGTAATCAAAAATGTAACTTCGCAGGGAATCAGTGCCTGGATTCCAATTCAGGACCATGTATCCTTCCAATTTATCGCGAGCGAGCAGCCACGTTAAGCAGAAAAGGTGTCAGGCACCACAAAAGGACAAATTGACGTTTAATGTCCATATAGGGTGCCTGACACTTTTTCACATACTTTGAAAGTCAATATTCTTATAGTAGCTGTTTTTGACGAGTACATTCGGCCCGAGACAGCGAACTTCAGGACAATGGCAGTTTAGGGAAGCGGCCAGTTTGGTATGTAGCCAGCTGTCATATACATCATTGAGACGATCTTTTTGAATATTTCCGAGTGGCGGGGTATCACCAAAATCTGTCACGATGATATCGCCGGTGAAGATATTAATATTCAGGCGGGAGCGGCCATCAGGATCGTTTCGAACCGTAACGTTTTTCTCGGAAGACAGTCTTTGTAATAGCTGTAAATCCACCTTATTATTCATGCAATTATAGAAGGGAAGTGTCCCAAACAGCATCCAAATATCCTTATCACGAATATCAAGAAGATGGTGAATACTATCCCGTATTTCCTCAAGGCTTAAGGTTTCCAACGAAGAAGCAAAATCAGATGGATACATCGGATGAATCTCATGACGCTGGCACTTCATTTCATGAACAATTTGCTGGTGAATATGCTCTAAATGCGGTAGTGTTCTTTTGTTCAACATCGTTTCTGCTGAAACCATTACACCGCTTTCTGCTAAACTCCGGCTGTTTTCAATCATTCTAGAAAACAACTTTTTTCGTTGTTCCTTCGTTGGCTTGCGGTCCATTCTGGCAAAACCGCCCTCGATAAAGTCTTCCTCAGTACCCCAATTATGAGAAATATGCAGGACATCTAAATAAGGAATAATGGGAGCATAGCGTTCAAGCTCAAGAGTCAGATTCGAATTAATCTGTGTGTACACCCCACGTTCAGAGGCGTATTTTAACAGCGGAACAACATAGTGTTCAACTGATTTTCGTGAAAGAACCGGCTCTCCTCCTGTTATACTCAGAGAGCGTAAATGAGGAATTTCATCAAGTCGTCTCAATAATAGCTCTATAGGCAGCCCCTCATCATCCTTCGTCTGCAGCGTATATCCAACTGCACAATGCTCACAGCGCATATTACATAGGTTTGTTGTCGTGAATTCAATATTTGAGAGTGTCAGCTTCCCATGCTCTGTCATATCCATATAAGCTTCCCAAGGATCGTAGTCGGGTGTTAATTTTTGTTTTTCAGAGAGCATTTTTTTCTCCTTCCCCACATTCTATATTTTCCAGTAGATATTATTACCATTGTCATTATTTATTTTAATCTAAAGTGTGTCAATACTGATTCATATGAAAAAATTAAGCTTTCATGAGTTAATTATCCTAATGTGTAATCAAATGGTGATAGGAGATACTAAAAATAGTATTTTTCAACTTCATTCAGCAAATGCCTTTTGTACCGAAAGCTTGCGACAGGTACAGAAGTCCTCCTCTTCTACAAGTGGGGGATGAATGCAAATGGTTCTTCGATTCAGTGAGGGTCAAACTCCGGCTGAATGAAGTTAAGCCTCCGGCTAGTCTTGCGATTTTTTAAAGGTAGTTTACCCGAGCGAGCTCAGGTAATCCGGACGCAAATTCGACGGGCGAATTTGATTATGTTACTTTCCGGTATTGCCTTAAGCAGAAATATTCGATAGGATGGAAACGATAGTGAAAGGAGCGAGTTTTTTGGGTAGTCCGATACATGACAAAAATATACAGGTTTCCTTTTTAAAACAACGTCTTAATATGTTTCTTGATGTATTAGATGCGATTGATCCTGAGGATACCGATGTCGACGATATTGATCGTTTAATTGAAATGATTGATGATTTAGAATCAAAATGCCGTGAATTTAAACATCGTGATTTATAAAAGAGTCAATTTAATTGACTCTTTTTTCTTTTTTATTCGACTATATACGAGTATAATTGAAGGTGTCGAAATTATCCAAAAATAGAGTTTCATATATGGGAAGGAGAATACGTTCATGAATATTGAAAAATTTCAGGAGAGTATGTACAAGCTGATAGTTGAAACTTCAACTCAGCTTCCAAAGGATGTCCGCCGTGCCATCAAGGCCGCAAAGGATAAAGAAAATGCCGGTACAAGGTCGGCAATGGCTCTTGGAACGATTTCCAATAATATCAAAATGGCTGACGATAATGTTTCGCCAATTTGTCAGGATACAGGTCTGCCAACCTTTAAAATCAAAACGCCGGTTGGCGCCAATCAAATCGAAATGAAGCAGGCCATCTACCATGCCATTGCAGAGGCAACAAAGGATGGAAAGCTACGTCCAAATTCTGTTGATTCTTTAACCGGTAAAAACAGCGGCGATAATCTGGGCGGTGGTACACCGGTTATCAAGTTTGAACAATGGGAGAAGGATACAATTGATGTTCGCTTAATCCTAAAGGGGGGTGGCTGTGAAAATAAAAATATTCAGTACAGCCTTCCATGTGAGTTAGAGGGTCTAGGAAGAGCAGGCCGCGACCTTGATGGAATTCGTAAATGTATTCTTCATTCTGTCTACCAGGCGCAAGGACAGGGCTGTAGCGCTGGATTTATCGGAGTTGGCATCGGAGGCGACCGCTCCAGTGGCTATGATTTAGCAAAGGAACAACTTTTCCGTTCAAATGATGATGTGAATCCAATTGAAGAGCTGCGTCAGCTTGAAGAATATATTATGGATAATGCAAATAAATTAGGAATCGGTACAATGGGCTTTGGCGGTGAAACAACTCTGTTAGGCTGTAAGGTTGGTGTTATGAACCGTATTCCAGCTAGCTTCTTTGTGTCTGTTGCTTATAACTGTTGGGCATTCCGTCGCCTAGGTGTGACCGTTAATCCTGAAAGTGGAGAAATTAGCGATTGGAGCTACCAGGAAGGCGAGAAAATTGACTTTGGGGCGGCAGAGGCTGAAAAAGAAACGGCTGCAGCTTCAGAAAGCACTGTGAATGTTGTTGAGCTACAAGCGCCTATTACAGAGGAACAAATTCGCCAATTAAAAGTAGGGGATGTTGTTCGTATTAATGGAAGAATGTACACAGGCCGTGACGCGATTCATAAATATCTATCTGACAATGATTCACCGGTAGATTTAAATGGACAAATTATTTATCACTGTGGTCCAGTTATGTTAAAGGATGAGGATGGAAAATGGCATGTGAAGGCAGCTGGACCGACAACCAGTATTCGCGAGGAGCCTTACCAGGGAGATATTATGAAACGTTTTGGCATTCGCGCTGTCATTGGTAAAGGTGGAATGGGACCAAAAACCTTGTCAGCCCTTCAGGAGCATGGAGGTGTGTATTTAAATGCAATCGGTGGAGCGGCACAGTATTATGCAGATTGTATTAAGTCTGTAGACGGTGTTGATTTAACAGAATTCGGTATTCCAGAAGCAATGTGGCATCTGCAGGTTGAAGGCTTTACTGCTGTTGTAACAATGGATTCTCATGGAAACAGTCTTCACAAAGATGTTGACCAGTCTTCACTTGAGAAATTAGCACAATTTAAAGAACCGGTATTTAAATAAGAATATTTCCTCTGAAAAAGGGTAAACCGTTAAGGTTTATCCTTTTTCTTTTTTTTGGAAAAGTAAATCCCGCATGATTCTGCCTTACTCAGAAACAATAAAAACAACAAGAAATATCCGATAAGGAGACGTGTACATGAAGAGATTAATCAAACAGCTAATGATGATAAGTGTATTATTCTTTGTTTTTGTTTCAAGTGCATCGGCGGAAAGTTATCCAAATCGTCCAATTCATTGGGGCTTTAAAAAAGCATCAGAGGGAAGGCAGGCTGAAGCAGGGCAGGAATGGGACGAGTTGCTAAAGAAACATGAGGCGTATTACAAAGGCGACCCGACTCAAATGGATATTTATTTAACCTTTGATAATGGCTATGAAAACGGTTATACGGCGCAAATTTTAGATATTCTTAAAAAAGAAAAAGTACCGGCAACCTTTTTTGTGACAGGTCATTATTTAGAATCTGCTTCAGGGCTAGTGAAAAGAATGGTAAAGGAAGGTCATATTGTTGGTAATCATTCCTGGCATCATCCGGATCTATCCCAGGTCAGTGATGAGCGGTTCAAGGAAGAGCTCGAAAAAGTAAAAGAAAAAACTGAAGAACTAACAGGTGTCAAAAAGATGCATTACCTCCGCCCGCCGCGAGGGATATTCAGTGAAAGAACGATGGCTTTAGCGAATGAAGAGGGCTACACACATGTTTTTTGGTCCTTAGCGTTTAAGGATTGGCTGACCGATCAGCAAAAAGGTGCTCAATATTCCTATGATAATATTATGAACCAGATTCACCCGGGTGCGATTATTCTGCTCCACACGGTTTCAAAGGATAACGCGGATGCACTAGAAAGTGTAATAAAGGATTTAAAAAAGCAAGGCTACAAATTTAAAAGCCTCGACGACCTAACTAACAAAAATCATCAAGAGAAAAAACAACAGAAAAAAAAGAAAAAGAAAAAATAGCTTTAATGCGGTAAAGTGCTGGGGGACAGTCCCCCAGCACTTTACCGCATTAAAGACCGGTTCATGTATTAATCAATTAGCTCCAAGGGGTGAAATTAGTAATTGAAAAAACATGAACCGTAGTTCAAGTATACAATTTTTTTAATCACTGTCAAAGAAAAAATGAACTTTGGTTCAGCTTTTATTGTATGGTACTATTAGGACTGAGGTGATTGTATGTCTGAGCATGAGGACCTTCAGCTGGTGGGAGATTTTCCATTTGTACCGAAGCAGGAAAGGGCCCAGCAAAAAAGGAATTCATTACTCGAAAGCGGCCGAGAATTATTTATCAAGAATGGATATGAGCCCACAACAGCGAAGGAGATTGCTACGCATGCAGGGGTAGCGATTGGCACCTTTTACCGTTATTTTTCCGATAAACGACAATTACTAATGGCATTATTACAGGACCAATTAGATAAAATGCTGCCCCCTGAGCCTAATTGGATCAGGACGAACCCAGAGGAGCTTCTAGCAGCTATTCTGGAAAATCATTATAAACAGCTTGAGCAGATAGGACTGCATCAGGTATTGCCTGAACTAATCATCAGGGACCCTGAACTAGCAGAAGTATTAATCCAATCAAGGAAAAATTGGCATAAGCGAATCCTTGCCGGACTGCAGTTAGCAAAGAAAAAGGGGCGGACATGGCCAGATTTGGAGCTAGAAATGGTGGCCTGGTCTATTTTGGTTATACTAGAGAACGTACCGAAAAAAGAAAAAGAGGTCGGTCAGAAAACAGATTATATGGAATTAGCAAAATTAATATGCCGATTAGTCTTCCCGCCAAAAGGGATGACAATCTAATCAACCATACATTACATATAACCGATATATCTTTCCGAATAATGGAGTGAGCAAAAATGCAAAAAGCACAAGATGTTAAAATAGAACTAAATCAAACCTTTCCTTTGACAATCAAACGAATCGGTATTAATGGAGAAGGAGTAGGCTATTTTAAGCGAAAGGTGGTCTTTGTTCCAGGAGCACTTCCTGGGGAAGAGGTTGTGGTGGAAGCAATTAAGGTGCATCCAAAATTTACAGAAGCCAAAATCAAAAGCATCCGCAAAAAATCTGAATTTCGTGTTGAGCCATTATGCCCTGTATATGAGGAATGCGGAGGCTGCCAGCTTCAGCATCTTCGATATGATCAACAGCTAAAGGAAAAACGTGATATTGTCATACAGTCATTTGAAAGACATGCAAAGCTGCAAATGGAGCAAATAGATATTAAAGAGACATTAGGAATGGAAAATCCCTGGAATTATCGCAATAAAAGTCAATTTCAGGTTGCCAATAAAGACGGAAAGGTTCTTGCCGGCTTGTATGGCATGAATTCTCATAGCCTTATCCATATCGATCAATGTACAGTACAGCATCCCAAAACAAATAAAGCAATTGGAACGGTAAGAAAGGTTCTGCAAAAGTTAGAAATTCCAATCTATAACGAAAGAACAGGCAAAGGTGTTGTGCGAACCATTGTTGCCCGAGTAGGGATTCAAACAGGCGAGCTGCAAATAGTATTGATTACCGCAAAATCAGAGCTGCCAAAGAAGGAACAACTAATTGAAGAAATAAAGAAAAGGCTCCCAAATGTAAAATCCATCATGCAGAATATTAATGGTCAAAAGACCTCTCTTATTTTTGGTGAAAAGACCGTGAATCTTGAGGGGAAGGAATTTATCCAGGAAACATTAGGCGATTTAAACTTCGAATTGTCGGCAAGGACGTTCTTTCAGCTGAATCCAGAGCAAACAGTAAATCTCTATAATGAAGTGAAGAAGGCTGCAGAGCTTACTGGTACGGAAAAAGTAGTGGACGCCTATTGCGGCGTTGGGACAATTGGACTCTGGGTTGCCGATAAGGCAGCTGAAATCCGCGGGATGGATGTGATACCAGAATCGATCGAAGATGCGAAGAAAAACGCTGCCCGCCATGGAATCAAGCATGCCAAATATGTGACGGGCAAGGCAGAGGTTATTTTGCCAAAATGGGCGAAGGAAGGCTGGAAGCCGGATGTCATCATCGTGGACCCGCCAAGAACAGGACTTGACCACGAGCTTCTAAAGACGATTCTAACGATCAAACCGAAGAAGCTGATTTACGTTTCCTGTAATCCGTCCACATTAGCGAAGGATATCCATGTCCTGACAGCTAAGTACAAGGTTGAGTATATTCAACCGGTTGATATGTTTCCACAGACAAGTCACGTTGAGTGTGTTGTCTTGATGTCAAGGGTGGAGAAATAGGGTTATTCAAAACACTGATAAATAAAGGGTTTTCAAGGTTGGAGGACTTTCTGCCGATGTCTGGTAGCACCTTTTAACCTTGAAAATCCTTATTTTTATTTATTGAGGAAACATATCAACTAAAAAAATCAGCGGAAGGTTGAGGAGATAGAATGGATGATTTTGTAGGGTTGAGGAGACAGGACAGATGTAATGGAATACATTGAATGTCTTGATTATATTAAGTATTTAAAATAATGTAAGGTGTTTGGATTTACGAGGCGTTTAAAATGTCTAACTTTATAAATAGATTGTTAGTTCATTATTGTTAGGTGCCCAATTATTCTGTTAAAAATGAATGAGCAATGGTAAAGAGTTTTAGTTTACGAAATGAAATGAGTGTGGTAGTATTATCCTAGCATTAATTCTATATATATAGAATTTTTTTCTATTTATAGAGAAAAAAGGAAGAGTGACATGTCTGTATCATATGATAAATTATGGAAGTTAATTATAGACAAAAAAATAAATAAAACACAACTCCGAGACTGTTCAGGGATTACATCTGCTACATTAGCTAGATTAAGTAAAAACCAAGGAGTTTCACTCGAGGCTTTAGAACGTATCTGTCGAGCTTTGGATTGTGAAATAGGAGATATTGTTGAATTTATAGAAGACAAGGTGATTTTAGATGAGTAAGAGATATACAGTAATTGATTTATTTTCAGGGGCGGGTGGACTTAGTCAAGGATTTGTACAAGCTCTATCAAAGTGGGATGCTCTTTATCGTTCTTCCTTCTGGTAGACGGCTTGCCTATGTGAAACCTCGTATGGGAGAGAATATGTTTGGCGGTGAGTCAGTTACTTATGAAGGTGTCGGTGGAACGAAGAAATGGGAAAGAATCGAAAGCTACGGTCCCAAATTTGTAGAGAATATTGTTCAAGCAATCAGTCGTGACATCTTGTGTCATGCCATGCAGACATTAAAGAATTGTTCCATTGTGGCTCATGTACACGATGAAATTATCATCGAGGCAGATATGGGGACGTCACTTTCCGCTATCTGTGAACAGATGGCTAAGATGCCAACATGGGCAAATGGCCTGTTGCTTAGTGCTGATGGTTATGAGTGTCAGTTTTATCAAAAAGATTAAATTAATTGGTAATCGGATAATCGTGTGGGAGGAGGTTAAAAGACCTTCAATTTTTAAATAATGAAAACAGGATAGCACTTATTTTATGACCGGTACGTGCTATCTTGTTTGTTTAATAAACGCTCCATTTTTGTGGAATAAAGGGTTAAAATTCGAATCTTGAAGAAATATAGTGAAAGAACCGATTTTGACTCCTCTCTCTATAAAGTTAATAATAAATCAAGGGGTAAGACTAAATCTATTAAAAACACATGGGACAATAATTGATACATCGACCGATTAGCTTAATTGATTTTATTGCAGAGTGTCTCTAAATGATAACGAATAACTTCCTTCACCTTTTCTGGAGAGTATACATCAGGTCTTAATAAAGCATGAATTGACAATCCCTCTATTAATGCCGTTAACCTACTCTTTTCTAATTCTGCATTCATTGAATCTGATAATACGCCTTTTAGAGCTAAGATTTCAATCATTGAATTTGCTAATTCATATGTACCGTCCGTCATTTCATCTTTTTTGTCCTTTATTGTATCACTTGTAAGTGAACGTAATGCAAGAATCCACCAAACGCTCGTTTCAATTTTCTTTTCTTCATCTATTGGTACTAGCTCTAATAAAACTTCTTCTACTGCCTGCACTGGGTTTTCTGACCATTCTTTATTTTGAGAACGTTTTTTCCCTTCTTCTAAGTAGTAATTCATAATAAATAATAACATTTCATCTTGAGTTGAAAAATAATGTCTTAACGCACCAGAAGACATCCCTGCCTCAGCTGCAACTCTTCGTATAGACGCTTTCTCAACCCCTTCTTTCCTAATAATATTCCATGCAGCCTCAGCAATTTGTTTGCGCTTTTCATCATGATCAACAATTTTTGGCATTATAAAAATCACTTCCTTTATTTAGCACAGTGTGTTATTATCTTTTTATAGCACGATGTGTTAAATAGATAATACCACAATATTTAAAGGAGGACTAGTTTGTTTGATCGAAACTATTGAAGCATTGATGCCTTCTTCATCATTAGACATTTCTTCAGCATTAATGATTATTTCTTTGTGTGCTTTAATTGATATTTTAAGTCCCGGTGTACTGACTGTAACAGCCTATTTATTACTGACACAACCGAATCAGTTATCTTCTCGTTTATTTGTGTTTTTATTCATCACGCAGTTAGGCTATTTCATCACGGGCTTATTACTCTACTTTGGTGGAAATTCATTATTGAAGAGAATAGAACAATTGTCTCAGTTTGACTTTATCAATTGGTTTTATATCCTACTTGGAGCAGTTCTTGTTCTAATAAGCTTCAGTAAACCAAAAGAGACTACAAAAAAACGTTTAATTTCATTTATCCCCAAAAATACAACAATTAAAGGGATGATTATACTAGGAATCATTGTTTTCCTAATTGAATTTGTAACGGCATTGCCTTACTTTTATTCAATCTTTTTAATGAATCATCAAACAATTGAGACTACACCTGCTATCTTAATGATTATTGGATACAATCTAGTAATGGTGCTTCCTTCTATATTACTGTTAGGGGTTAATATTATATTTAAAGAAAGATTGCAACAATTTCTTGTTAAAATGAGGTCAAAATTAAATGAAGCTCCAATCTCTTCACTCTTGGTAGCGACAGGAGTCATAGGTGCAGTTTTTTTTAATATCGGTCTTAGAGGCATATTAAATTAGAAAAAATATTAAAGAGGTGTTCATTATGAAAGAAATTATCAGTGGACTCAGTCTACTTTTTATTATTCAGGGAGTAGGCGGATTAATCAATCATTTGACTAATGGAGGAAAAAGTTGGTTTTTAGTAAATTATATTGATGCGTTTCAAGGGTTGGAAATCGTTTTGGACATTGTATTTATTGCAGTTGGTGGGATCATAGCTTTAGCCACTCGTAAAATAACATCAAGTAAAAGCGATAAGTGAACGATGCAAAAATAAAAAATACAGAGTGAGAATTTCTCGCTCTGTATTTTTTATTTTAATTGATTCTCCTCAGGCTCTACCAACCTTACTCATCCAGGTCATAGATAAAATATGATACCAAAATGACTGTTTTTCTCTTTTCCTATTAGCTCCAGTTCTATAGGCCTATTACTGTTTACGTTACCATTTCTTGTTTATCAATCTAGTCTGTTTGTTAAAGTAGAAAATTACTGAATCAACTTTTAAATCTATTTTACATACTCAAATTCCGAAAAACAATCGGATAAGTATGCTTTATCGAGTATTGTTTACTGCGGTCATTGCGGCGATATTTACCGACGGGTACATTGGAATAACCGAGGCTACTTTGATAAATAAAGGATTTTTAAGGTTGGAGGATTTCCTGCCTGATTTCTGGCAGTACCTTTTAACCTTGAAAATCCTTATTTTTATTTATTGAGGAAACATATCAACCGAGTAAATCGGCAGAAGTTTGAGGAGATAGAATGGATGATTTTGTAGGGTTGAGGAGATAGGACAGATGTAATAAAATACATCGAATATCTTGATTATATTAAATATCTAAAATTGTGTAAGGCTTTTGGATTGACGAGGCGTTTAAAATGTCTAACTGTATAAAAAGTTTCTTGATTGTTAGTTCATTATTGTTAGGTGCCCAACTATCCTGTTAAAAATGGATGGTTTTTTTAAAAGTTGCTAAAAGCGACTTATTGTGTTAAAATATCCGTTGATTCAAATAGGAATTTAGGAGGAACCGAAACTATGACAGCCTCAATACGTTTAAGATAAGCTGGCAATAAAAAAAGCAGAATCTATCCCCGATGATAGGCTTTTTTGTTGTGCTTATTTATACGATATTGAGCATTCATTAGTTACGGTTAGGATATAGGTTGTTTAACTATACCTTTATTTAACTATGTCTTTAATATGAATGTTTCCAAATTGTATGTATGCAGACCAAAAGCCACATTGTGGATTTAGGCCTGCATTTTTTATTGCCTAGAATGCTATTCAAAATAAAAATTCAAGCAAAATAATATGCAGGAGAAAAATAAATGGGAAAATACAACAATTGGAAACTTAAGTTTTATACAATATGGGCAGGGCAGGCAGTATCATTAATCACTAGTGCCATCCTGCAAATGGCGATCATTTTTTACCTTACAGAGAAAACAGGATCTGCGATGGTCTTGTCTATGGCTTCACTAGTAGGTTTTTTACCCTATGCGATCTTTGGACCTGCCATTGGTGTGCTAGTGGATCGACATGATAGGAAGAAGATAATGATTGGTTCTGATTTAATTATCGCATCAGCTGGGGCAGTGCTTGCTATTGTTGCATTCTATATGGAGTTACCTATCTGGATGGTTATGGTAGTATTGTTTATCCGTAGCATTGGAACAGCTTTTCATACCCCAGCACTCAATGCGGTTACACCACTTTTAGTACCAGAAGAACACCTAACGAAATGCGCAGGCTATAGTCAGTCTTTGCAGTCTATAAGCTATATTGTTAGTCCGGCAGTTGCAGCACTCTTATACTCCGTTTGGGAACTAAATGCTATTATTGCCATCGATGTATTGGGTGCTGTGATTGCATCTATTACGGTAGCAATTGTACGTATACCTAAGCTGGGTGATCAAGTGCAAAGTTTGAAACCAAATTTCATAAGAGAAATGAAAGAAGGAATGGCTGTACTACGGCAAAATAAAGGATTATTTGCTTTATTACTCGTTGGAACATTATATATGTTTGTTTATATGCCCATAAATGCATTATATCCTTTAATCACTATGGAATATTTTAATGGTACACCGATGCATATTTCTATTACGGAGATTGCTTATGCCTCTGGTATGTTGATAGGGGGTCTATTATTAGGGTTATTTGGGAATTACCAAAAGCGAATCTTATTAATAACGGCATCAATTTTTATGATGGGGATAAGCTTAACCATTTCAGGATTACTTCCTCAAAGTGGATTTTTCATATTTGTAGTCTGCTGTGCAATAATGGGGCTTTCGGTGCCATTTTATAGCGGTGTGCAAACAGCTCTTTTTCAGGAGAAAATTAAGCCTGAATATTTAGGACGTGTATTTTCTTTGACCGGAAGTATCATGTCTCTTGCTATGCCAATTGGGTTAATTCTTTCTGGGTTCTTTGCTGATAGGATCGGTGTAAATCATTGGTTTTTACTATCAGGTATTTTAATTATTGGCATTGCCATAGCTTGCCCCATGATGACTGAGATTAGAAAATTAGATGCAAAATAAAATAAAGGAGTGTGTTCGTATGATAGATAATATTATTCAATCAGTGACAGAAAAATTATCCTCTTTGCCTTATATAAAAGGCATCGTATTAGGGGGTTCCCGAGCAAGAGGTACCCATACAGAGGATTCTGATATAGATATCGGAATCTATTACAAATCAGAATCATTTGACCTGACAGCGATTAACCAAATTGCTACAGAGCTGGATGATGAGAATAGAAACAACCTTGTTGTACCTCCCGGAGCGTGGGGTGATTGGATTAATGGCGGCGGATGGTTAGTTATAAATGGGTATCATGTTGACTTGATTTTACGTGATATAAAACGGGTGGAACAAATAATCAAAGATACGGAGCAAGGAATTGTTACTGCCAATTATCAGACCGGGCATCCCCATGGATATATAAGTGCTATGTATCGTGGAGAATTGGCAATCAGCAAGATACTATATGCTAATGATGAAAAATTTTATGAGTTTAAAAAGCAAGCAGAATGTTATCCAAACGCTTTGCAGAAGGGATTAACTGAATTTTTTATGTTTGAGGCAGGTTTCTCTTTAATGTTTGCTGAGAACAATATTGATAAATACGATGTATCTTATGTTTGCGGACATTGCTTTCGAAGCATATCTTCCCTTAATCAAGTCTTGTTTGCAATAAATAAAGAATACTGTGTAAATGAAAAAAAGGCTGTTAAGATGATTGAAGATTTTAAGATTAAGCCAAGCGATTACAAGGAAAGGGTCGATAAGGTTATTTCCTTAATATCAACTGATGTAGATTGCACAAAAAAAGGAATAGAGATTCTTCAAAGACTAGTAAATGAGGTTGAATACCTGAAAGGAGCCAATATTCAATGACGGGGCCAGATAAGAAAAAGCTTTATCCGAATGAAAATATAAAGACGGTTTGCTATATAAGTAATCTACCTAAAAGACCAAATGTTGAGATTGGTGAATATACCTATTATAGCGATAATAAAAAGTCTCCAGAGAAATTTTACGAAAATATAGAGCACCACTACGAATTTCTAGGGGATAAACTGATAATAGGCAAGTTCTGTGCAATTGCAGAGGGTGTTAAGTTTATTATGAATGGTGCAAATCATAGAATGGATGGAGCTACAACCTATCCCTTTAATATCTTTGGCCAAGGATGGGAAAAGGTGACTCCTACAATTGAACAACTTCCTTTTAAGGGAGATACAGTGATTGGCAATGATGTATGGATAGGTCAAAATGTTACCATTATGCCGGGTATTAAAATTGGTGATGGTGCGATTATTGCCGCTAATTCAACAGTAGTGAAAAGTGTTGATCCATATACAATATATGGTGGGAATCCAGCTAAGTTTATCAAAAAACGCTTTAGTGACGAAAAGATTGAATTCTTGCTAAAGCTTCAATGGTGGAATTGGAGCGAAGAGGAGATATTTAACAATCTTGAGATGTTAACATCCGAGGAAGGGCTAGAGATATTAATGAAATAAATCGTTCTTTTATAAAGCATGTAGACAAATAGGAATTTGATAGGAGAAAAATTTATGTCTAAATCTAATGGCAATAAACTTACGAATTCGACAGATGATCAGTATCTATTAAGACCGGCTACACTTTGGAGTATTCCTTTTGTGGCGGAAGTATTACCTATTTTTGAAGAGAATTACCCGGATGATTTAAGACCTCGGCAATCTTTAGAAGTAGCAACAAAATACGTCCAAGGCGAAAAGCGAGGACAAGAGCTTCGGAGAGTGTCAATGGCAGTTTTTAAAATTGGTAAAGAAGTAGATGAACCTGCAAAATATGTTACAAAAGCAGCATCTGCAATTTCTGCTGTTCCATATACCCATACGGATTTACAAAACGGCGACCAGGGATGGAGACAAGCACGTCATGTACTAGGACCAATTGTTTACGCAGCTTATGCACTTGAGTTATCAAAGACTTCAAAGGTTGCAAGCGACGACATGATTGATCGTGCAATTAAAGAGGCGCCAACTGAAGTTCATACAGTTATTCGGAATTTCTCACCGCAGCCCATCAAGAAAACACGACTAGATATATTGTTTAAGAAACTTGATGATGCTTTGCGTGCCTGAGGTATATAACAATTAATTAATTTTGGAGGTAAGATTAAATGAATATAAAATTTGATCCAAATAACGCTATTATTAAGCTCTGCATGAGTGGGATGGGATTGGAGGACAGTGGAAACAGTGAGGATGCAATCACGATGTTTCATAAAGCATGGCACGAAGCAACAGATGACTATGAAAGATTTATCGCATCTTATCATTTAGCTCGTATACAAAAGAGTATTACAGACAAATTAAAATGGATGGAGACATCTCTACAGTGTGCCCTAAAGATAAATGATGATAATGTTAAAAGTGCATACTCAACGTTATATTTAAACATTGCCAAATGTTATGAGGAGTTGGGTGATTCTGCGAATGCAAAAAGAAATTATGAATTGTCAAATTCAGCTAAGGGTGCACCTACTGATGTAGGTCCATTTTACCATGGGACAAAGGCAGATTTGAAAGTTGGTGATTTACTGACAGCGGGTGGAATTTCAAATTACAAACCCGAACTTAAAATGAACCACATTTATTTCACTGCTAATGTCAATGGTGCAGGACTTGCAGCAACATTAGCAAAAGGAGAAGGAAGGGAACGCATTTATATAATAGAACCAACAGGTGAATTTGAAAACGACCCAAATGTTACTGACAAAAAATTCCCTGGTAACTTAACACGTTCTTATCGATCGAAAGAACCTTTAAGAATTATTGGTGAAGAAAAAGAGTGGACGAAACTGACAACTACTGAGCGGCGAGAATGGCGTGAAAAATCAGCTAAAAATAAAGGCGAAATTATTAACTAAATGTATTTAATGGTGTGATAGTTAAGAGTCGATATGTTCCCGCCTACCGATAGTGCCAAAAACGCAGTGGATATGTTTTCGAGAACGGGCAATAACAAATAACATCAATTCCATCAACTCGCCCCATGTTGAAGCGGTCACGAAATTACTTTTAAAATAGTCAAGGATTAATTGATATTTCGAAACACGCCGAGAGAACTTCTCGGCTTTTTTTATCCTATAAATAAAACGTAGTCCTTAACTAGGCCTTTTGTAAGTTTACGGATTTGGTAAAAGTGAAAAAGTTTTATAGAAATAACAAAATATTAATGCAATTTAACTAGTTTTATCTTATAATAATCTATAACTTTATTACTTATATGCTTTTAAGCGTTAAAGTAACAGATAATAAGATTATATTAAAAAGGGGTAATCTATCTTGAAGAGCATGAAGTTATTTTTAATGATTGCAACAGTTATCAGTTTATTGGTGCTGTCGGCTTGCGGCGGTGGAGCAAAGGAAACTGCAACCGATAAAGCTAACGGCGGTAAGGATGGAGACGTTATTAAGATTAAAGTAGGGCATATTTCTCCAGATGGACAAGCCTATGCAATTGGATTTGCAGAATATGCAAAGGCAGTCGAAGAAGCGACAGATGGAAAGGTAAAATTCGAGATTTTCGGTAATGGAGCTTTAGGCGGTGAACGTGAGCTGCTAGAGGGCGTCCAACTGGGGACGTTAGATATGAGTTTGATCACAACAAGTGTTGTGACAGGCTTTGTACCAGAAGTCGCAGTTATTGAATTCCCATTTTTATTTAGAGATTTGGACCATGCTTACAAAACGTTAGATGGTGAAGTAGGACAAGAGTTACTAGATAAAATGTCTGAATCCAATTTAAAAGGGTTGGCATTCTGGGAAAATGGTCAGCGCCATTTAGCCAATAGTAAGAAGCCTATCAAAGCTGTTTCAGATTTAAAAGGGTTAAAAATGCGTGTTATGGAAAGTGAACTTTTAATTGATACGTATAGTGAAATGGGAACGAATGCAACACCTATGGCTTTCCCTGAGGTGTATGGCGGATTGCAACAGGGAGTAATAGATGGATCAGATTTCTCAACAGGTGTTTACTATACAACAAATGTATACGAGCAATCTAAGTATTTCTCTGAAGTAGGACTTTATTATGCTTCTGCGACTTTAGTAATGAATCAGGAGCTTTTTGCTTCATTACCTGAGGACATTCAAAAAGTAATGGTTGATCTTGGAAAAGAGTATGCAGAGAAGGAACGTCAAATTAATCAAGATTTAATGGAGGACTACAAAAAGAACTTAGTTGAAAAGGGAGTAGAAATTATTCCTGAGAAGGACATTGATATGGAGTCATTCCGTAAGGCCGTTCAACCGGTCTATGAAAAGCACGCTGAAAAGTATGGAGATTTTGTTGAAAGAATTCAAGCTGTCAAATAAATTTTTATAAAAGCAATGGAAGACTTTGAGGAGAGGATCATTCCTCAAGGTCTTTTTTTCATAGCTTACTAAATGACGATTTCACAACTTATTTTAGAAATGAGGGGTAAAGATGAAGGCTATTCGTTGGCTCGATGAGAATATCGAAAAAGTCATACTAGTGTTTTTCTCCATCATCATGGTAGCTGTTATCTTTTTACAAGTGGTGATGAGGCAATTTGGCGGATCCCTCTCATGGTCAGAGGAATTGGCACGCTATTGTTTTATTTGGTTGATTTACATTGGAATCAGCTTTGGAGTCAAACAGCAAAAACATGTGAAGATAGATGCACTCTTATTTTTACTAAAGGATAAAGGGCAAATTTCATTAACCATTATCTCCAATCTTTTTTTTATGTTATTTGCAATCTTTGTTATTTTATATGGCTATGAGGTGGCCAATCAATTACTTCAATTTGGACAAAAGTCACCTGCAAATCAAATTCCAATGGGGCTTGTTTATATGGCGACTCCAATTGGAATGGGATTGACCCTGATACGTTTGATCCAAAACCAAATTGATTTAATCAAGTCTTTATTCAATAAAGGTAAAGAAAATAATATTTTAAATTAGGTTAGGGGGTTACGGATATGACTGCAACTGCCGTCTTGTTTGGCAGCTTTGCCATTCTTTTACTTATAAGCGTGCCAATTGGTATTGCCTTAGGTTTAGCTACGCTAATTACCATTATCTATTCTGGCAGTCTGCCGCTAGAGTTTTTAGCTAAAGAATTAGTAACATCTGCGGATTCATTTCCGTTAATGGCCGTTCCCTTTTTCATACTTGCAGGGGAAATTATGGGAAAAGGTGGTATTTCGCAAAGATTATTTGGGGTTGCGGGTGCATTGGTAGGTAACAAAACAGGGGGATTTGCCATTGCCACCATTATTACTTGTATGTTCTTTGCCGCGATTTCCGGTTCCGGTCCTGCAACGGTCGCGGCCATTGGAGGCGTGATGATTCCTGCTATGGTTCAGCAGGGCTATGACAGACGGTTTGCAACAGCGACTGTAGCAGCTGCAGGTTCGATTGGTATTATTATTCCACCAAGTATTCCAATGGTTATGTTCGGGATAACGGCAAGTGTTTCAGTAGGAGACTTGTTTATTTCTGGGATTATTCCGGGTATTTTGGTTGGACTTGGGATGATGGTATGGGCTTGGTACTTTTCGAAGAAGATGGGTTACAAAGGACTAGAGGAAAAAACGTCATTCAAAAATATCGGTAAATCGATTTGGGATGCGAAATGGGCCTTATTAATTCCCATTATTATTTTAGGTGGAATCTACGGCGGTTTCTTCACACCAACAGAAGCAGCTGTCGTTGCTGTTGTCTACGGACTCTTTGTCGCGGTCGTTATCTACCGTGAGCTGCCGTTAAGAGAATTACCTAAAGTGATGTATGAATCAGCACTTACAACGTCTACTGTTTTGATAATTGTTGGTACGGCAAATGCATTCGGAAGGCTGTTAACCATTGAACAGATTCCTAATAAAATTGCTAGTTGGTTAATTGGTATCTCGAGTAACCCAACCGTTATTATTTTGCTCATTATGGCATTGTTATTAGTGGTAGGAATGTTTATGGACCCTCTTGCAGCTATAATTATTTTAACACCTATTCTATTGCCAATCGTTGTACAAGTTGGCTACGATCCTGTTCATTTTGGTGTTTTGATGATCATTAACCTGGCAGTCGGATATTTTACTCCTCCTGTAGGAGTTAACCTGTTTGTAGGGTCTAGTATATCGGGTGTATCAATGGGACCCTTATCAAGGGCCGTTCTCCCATATATCGCTTCTATGATCATCATTCTATTGCTTGTAACCTTTCTTCCACAGATAGTCTTGTTGTTTATTTAGAAAACACTGATACGAATAAAATATAGATTTTTCTGAAAATAAATAAACCTTAACAAAAAAACAATTGAATTTTAATTTTTTCTTGTTATAATTCATGTATATTATTCCTTGTTAAGGAGAACGTGATGGGAAATACATGTAGATTTGTTGTAAATGCAGTAGGAAAAGGCGGAGAAACCTACTACACTCATTTTAGCAGTAAACAAGAATTGGATCAGTGGGTATCGGAGAATCAAGAAAAGTTATCAATGGATAAACTGAAAATCGTTGATAAAAATAAGCAAAGAAATCCAATTTTGAGATTGTTTAGCCTATAAAATCTAAAAAAGAAACGCCATTCTGATGGAATGGCGTTATTTTCTATGTTTTGGATGAAGCAGGGCCATCTCCTTTACTTCATTATTTAATGATTTGAGCAGGCTTATGGTCATAAGAATCATAATGACCGAAAATGGCAGCGCAGCAATAATCATCGTATTTTGAAGTGCTAGTAGACCCCCGGAATATAATAGAACTAAGGCAGTAGCAGGGAGTAGTAATCCCCAGATAATTTTTATTCTGTTCGAGGGAGTCTGCGACCCATTTGATGACATCATGGCAAGTACATAAGTACCTGAATCTGCCGATGTAATAAAGAAGGTTACCACTAGCGTTATAGCAACAATTGACATTAATGTACCTAATGGATAATTGGAAAAAACTCCAAATAATGACTCCTCTAATGCTAATCCAGAAATGGATGCGATTCCTGTATCTTCGAGTCTAATGGCGGAACCCCCAAATGTTGCAAACCAAAAAAAGCCGATGATAGAGGGAATTAATAGGACGCAAAATACAAACTCTCGTATGCTTCTTCCTTTAGAAACCCTAGCGATAAAAATTCCGACAAAAGGGGACCAGGCAATCCACCAAGCCCAATAAAATATCGTCCAGGCATTAATCCAAGCCCTATTTTCTTCGTTAAGAGGAGCAAGTCTAAAGCTCATCCGAGGAAGGTTTTGTAAATACTCTCCAATTGTATCTGTAAAGATATTTAGGATGAATAGAGAAGGTCCAACAATAAACATAATCAGCAGTAAAAGAAAGGCTAGCGCCATATTTGTATTACTTAGAATTTTAATGCCTTTGCCAAGGCCAGAAAGGGCAGATGTAATAAACAGTACGGTTACAATCACTATAATGATGAACTGAGTAAAGAAATTTGCTGGGATGTCAAATAGATTGGTAAGCCCTCCATTAATTTGTGCTGCCCCGAAGCCAAGGGTAGTGGCTACACCAAAAACGGTAGAGAGAATGGCGAGGATATCAATAAGCTGACCTGTTTTTCCATTTGCCCGCTCCCCAATAATTGGCTTTAAGGTGGCACTGATTAATCCTGGTTCACCTTTACGAAAGTTGAAATAAGCTAGAATTAAGGCGACTATTCCATAAATAGCCCAAGCATGCAGACCCCAATGAAAAAAGGTAAAACGTAAAGAATCCTTAATGGCTTGCGCGGTCCCGGTTTCACCCGTAGGAGAACTCACTGCATAGTGACTAAGAGGCTCTGCTGAACCATAAAAGACAAGGCCGATTCCCATCCCTGCACTAAAAAGCATAGCAATCCACGTTGCCCGTGTGAATTCAGGTTTATCATCCTGTTTTCCTAATTTTATACGGCCAACAGGGGTGATAAATAAATACAAACAAACCAACAGGAATATGGTAACAATAATTAAATAATACCAGCCAAATGCTGTTGAGATGAAGGCTTGCATGTTGGCCGTTACATTTTCAAGTGTATCGGGTGCAACAATCCCAATCATCACTAGTAGCAATAGAATGGCGGCTGAGTAAATAAATACCGACGTTAGTTTTTTCATCTTCAGTAAACTCCTATCTTAGCTAGACGAGCTGTCTATGAATTACTTTTTTCTATGTATCCAGTTAGTTCCCATGATTTTCCTAAGCACATAGAACATCCTCAGAAAGTTCATTTCTAGTATGTAACAACACACTAATCATATTCCAATCATTGATGATTCTTCATTAACGGCTTGTAATCCTGTACATTAAAGCATTCTATTGATTGAGTGAAAACGCTTCATAAACGTTTAAGAAATGTTCACAGGGAAAGGGACAAAAATAGGCTACAATGAAGGTGTTCGTTATTATTGTGAAATATCATACAAATAGACAAAATTTTCATTTTTAAGGGTGTAGCTGGAAGGTTTCATTCGAATGAAATAGGAAAGGTGACAGAAATGGCTGAACTATCTATCGGTGCATTACTTATACGATTCATATTGGGAGGCTTGGCTGTAGTTGTATCCACGCTAGTTGCTAGGAAATTGGGGGAAAAGGCTGGAGGAATCTTTGCTGCATTCCCAGCGGTTTATTTAGCCGCATTATTGACTGCCAGCTTGGATTTCAGCGGCAACGAACTTGTTTCCTATTCTATATTATTATCAAAGGGTGCGATTGTAGGTATGGCAATCAATATTGTTATAGCTATTATTGCGGGATATCTTTTACCAAGAAAAGGCTGGAAGAGAGGTTTATCTCAAGCGGTCGGCTGCTGGTTTATCATCTCGATGGTTGTCGTAGTTATAACATCCTATTAAGGGTGATGAAGAACGAATTCAATAAAAAATTCGAGCATCAAAGAAAAGGTGTGTATATATGAAAAGTAAAGATTTATTCATTCGATTTCTTTTAGGCGGAGCAGCAGTTATGTTAAGTTATCTTGTTACGGTTATTTCACCCTGGAAAATACTAGCCGGCATTTTTGCTGCTTTTCCAGCGGTTATGATTACAGCTGTTTTAATGATGGGAATTGTATCAGGGTCAAAAAATGCTGCAAAGGTCGCTAATGGATCGGTATACGGGATGATTGGGGGCGTTGTATGTGTCGCAACTGTCTGGATTACGCTGACCATCAGCAATAATTGGCTGTTCAGTATTTTTTTAGGACTTGTATTATGGTTGGGAAGTTCGATTGCTGTTTCTTTGGTCAGAGAGAGAACAAAGGGTATTGGTATACATCTTAAAGATTTACTAGGGCATATGAGGAATGTACAGGTTCGTCAAAATAAATAAAAAATTCTAAAAAAGACGCCTGTAGAAGGCGCCTTTTTTAACTTCATTCAGTAGAAGTCCTCCACTTCTACAAGTGGGGGATGAATGCAAATAGTTCTTCGATTCAGTGGGGGTTCAAACCCCGGCTGAATGAAGTTATGCCTCCGGCGGATGTCTCGGATTTTTTAAAGGTAGCTTATCGAGCAAGCTCGATAAAAATCCGGACGCAAATTCGACGGGCGAATTTGATTTGGCATTTAATGTGGCTGCAATACAGATTCTTTAATATAATTAAGCGAAAATTGTTGGAAAGCCTCTGTTGCAGGACATAGATAACGATTTTTTATACAGGCCATATAGATTTCATGACTGGCTAAAGGATGGTTAATTGATAACAGCTTTACATTATGGTTCGCAAGGGAAAGAGAGCGAGGCATAATAGCCATACCAAAATTTACAGATACCAGTCCAGCTATTACGTCTGTTTCATCCATCTCACAAGCGATTTGAGGGATAACTCCAACACTTTCAAATAGTCTGTCTATAATAGTTCTAATATCACTATTCTGTTTAAACATGACAAATGGATATGATGCAGTATCCTCCAAATCAATCCTGTCATAGCGTGCAAGCGGATGATTATAAGGTACGACAGCAACCATTTCCTGTTCAAATAAAGGTGTAAACGCAATTTCCGATTCGCTCTCATCCAATAAAGTAAAGGCTATATCTACTTTTCCCGCTTTTAAATCTGAAAAGATTTTATGATTGGAACCTTGACTTAACGTAAATCTTACATTTTTATACTCATCCTTTTGTGAGAAGGCCTGTATCATATTTGGAACAAAATGCGGACCTAGATGGTACATGAAAGCTACATCGATGACCCCTCTTGAAGGACAAGTAATATCATGTAATTTCTTTTCTCCTTTTTCTAATTCATCCAAAGCACGCTCAACATATTGGAGAAAAAAGCGACCGTACTTTGTTAGGCGTATATTTCTTCCGTGCTTTTCAAATAAATACGTACCCAACTCCTTTTCTAGTTCTGAGATTGCATGGCTCAAGCTTGGCTGGGTAATGGATAGCTGTTCAGCAGCCTTTGTAAAATGTTCATATCCTGCTAGTACCCGAAAATAATGAAGCTGTTTCAAATTCATTCATACCACGTCCTTTCATATTTAGAAGAAAATTATGACGATTAACTGTTTGAATGATGAAGATGAAGACAAGGTAAATCAGTGTTAAAAGGCTATTAATTGAAGATATGAATTAAATAAACAACTATACTATAACTAAATATTACCATTCTTAGACAAATAATAGAGTGTCTAAAATAAAAAAGTTTTGATATATATGTGAAAAAGGTAACAATTTCAGTTTGCTTTCTATAAAAACGGAAATAATATTGTGATAAATCTATATCTTCTTGGGATAAACGTAAGCGATTATTGAAAAAATTTCCTATTTATGTTAAAATATATACAAACTTCATATAATACATACAGGGAATAACTGCCTGTCTGTACAGGGTTCAAAGTCGTCAAACCGGATTACATCCCGGCTTTGAAAACAATTTATAGTTAAGTGAGACTCTATAGCTGGGAAGTTTTCTGGCTAAAGAGTCTTTTTATTAGGATAAAAATGACTCTATTCAATGAAAATAAGGAAATAAACCTCCAGTACACTTTAACTTCATTCAGCAAATGCTTTCTGTACCGAAAGCTTGCGACCGGTACAGAAGTCCTCCACTTCCACAAGTGGGGGTTCGAACCCCGGCTGAATGAAGTTTAGCCTCCGGCGGATGTCTCGGATTTTTTTAAAGGTAGTTTATCGAGCGAGCTCAGGTAATCCGGACGCAAATTCGACGGGCGAATATGATCTTTTTTCAAGAAGGGAGAAAACAATGAGCAATTACTATCGTAAAACAGCTGAAGAAGTATTGAAGGCTTTAGGGGTAACCGATAAAGGCTTAACCACAGCTGAAGTTGATAAAAAGAGAGAAGAGTATGGATATAACGAATTGCAGGAAGGTAAAAGAAAAAGTGCTTTTCAAGTATTTCTCGAACAATTTAAGGACTTTCTCGTTATTATCCTGCTAGTCGCTGCCATCATTTCCGCCTTTTTAGGTGAAGTGGAAAGTACGATTGTAATCATGGTTGTTGTCATTTTAAATGCTATTCTTGGAACTGTCCAGCATGTGAAGGCAGAGCAGTCCCTTAACAGCTTAAAGGCTTTGTCTTCTCCAACTGCAAAGGTATTAAGAAATGGGCAAAAGCTTGAAATAGCTTCAAGAGAAGTGATGGTCGGTGATATTCTCACCCTAGATGCCGGTGATTTCGTCCCTGCAGACGGTAGAATCATTGAGAATTACAGTTTGCAGGTTAATGAAAGCTCACTGACAGGCGAGTCACTAGCGGTGGTAAAAGAGATGGACCCGATTGATCAAGAGGATGTCCCAATCGGTGATAAAAAGAATATGGTATTTTCCGGAAGCTTTGTCACAAATGGACGTGGTGTCGTCGTTGTCACAGATATTGGGATGAAGACTGAAATTGGGAAAATCGCCAATTTATTAGAATCAGCTCAAGAGAAGAAGACACCTCTACAGATCACTTTAGACCATTTTGGAAAAAGGCTAGCGGTCATTATTATTATCATCGCTCTTATGATCTTTGGACTTGATATTTTTAGGGGTCGTGAGATAGGTGATTCGTTCATGTTTGCTGTGTCACTTGCTGTTGCAGCAATACCTGAAGCTTTAAGCTCTATTGTGACTATTGTTTTAGCCTTTGGAACCCAGAAGATGGCCAAGGAAAATGCCATTATGCGGAAGCTACATGCTGTAGAAAGTCTTGGTAGTATTTCAGTTATCTGTTCTGATAAAACTGGGACGCTAACGCAAAATAAGATGACTGTCCAGCAGGTATATGTCGATCAAAAGGTCATTCCGCATGACCAATTAAATCAGGAAAAGCCAATAGAAAAGAACCTTTTGTTAATGGCGTTATTATGTAATGATTCCGTGACGATGGATAAGAAGGAGATTGGGGACCCTACTGAAGTCGCTTTAACGAATTTAGGTGAAGAATATGGTCTAGATGAACTTGTGGTCAGAGAACAATATAAAAGGGTGGAAGAAATCCCCTTTGATTCAGACCGTAAGCTTATGAGTACCGTTAATAAAATTGATGATAAATATCTCATGATTACAAAAGGTGCATTGGACGTTCTGTTATCACGGATGAAGAAAATTGAAACTTCTGCCGGAATAGCTGATTTTACGGACCAGCACCGTAAGAAAATTGAAGAAATTAATAGTAGTTTTTCTAAGCAGGGCCTACGTGTTCTTGGCTTTGCCTATAAAGAAGTGTCAGAGGGACAGACGGTCGGGTTTAATGATGAAAAAGATTTAATTTTTGTCGGCTTAACCGCGATGATGGACCCGCCAAGACCTGAATCAAAAACGGCAGTAGAGAATTGTATTTCTGCTGGCATTAAACCGGTGATGATCACTGGGGACCATAAAATAACAGCTTCAGCCATTGCTAAACAAATTGGGATTCTAAAGGACGACAAAGAAGCGATTGAAGGCGTTGAGATTGAAAAGCTAACGGATGAGGAATTAAAACATAAAGTCAGTGACCTCTCTGTATATGCGCGGGTTTCACCAGAGCATAAAATTCGAATTGTTAAAGCCTGGCAGGAGAAGGGGAATCTCGTGGCTATGACTGGTGACGGGGTAAATGACGGTCCTGCTTTAAAGCAAGCTGATATCGGTATTGCCATGGGTATCACCGGTACCGAGGTTGCAAAGGATGCATCGGCTATGATTCTTACCGATGATAACTTTTCCACCATTGTAAAAGCCGTCTCAAACGGAAGAAGTATTTACGCCAATATTAATAATTCGATTCGGTTTTTACTTGCAGGCAATACAGCAGGGATTCTTTCCGTGCTGTACGCATCATTATTGGCGTTACCGGTACCATTTGCGCCTGTACATCTTTTATTTATCAACCTTTTAACAGACAGTCTGCCTGCCATTGCTCTTGGACTTGAACCGCATAATAAAAATATTATGAAGGAAAAGCCAAGAGATATTCATGAACCATTACTAAATAAGCGATTTGCCACCTTAGTTGGCATCGGTGGTCTGTTAATTGCTATATCCACTATAACCGCCTTCCATATTGGCTTAAAAACGGGCGATGAAGTGGTTGCCAGCACAATGGCATTCGCCACCTTATGTTTAGCAAGATTATTTCACGGCTTTAATGTAAGAGCGAAGCAATCTGTTTTTCATATTGGCGTGTTCACGAATAAATATCTCTGGTTTTCCATTATCGGTGGTATCATTTTATTACAAATGGTCTTGTTGCTGCCGCAGCTTAGTGGCATATTTGAAGTGGCTCCATTAACAGGCACACAGTTTGCTTCGATTTATGGTTTGGCCCTTATGCCGTTAATCGTTAGTCAACTATACAAAGTGTTCTTTATCAAATCATAATCGATACTCTCTAATGAAATGACCAAAGCAGAAGGAGGTGAAGGAAGCTAGGTTCGGCTTCGTTCGCCTCTTTCTTTTTGCCATTAATAAAAAGCGGGTGGTGGGTCAATTCTAATGAGTACAATTGGATTGGTAGGGAAAAGATGGTAAGATGGTGAATTAGAAGAATAAAATAAGTGTAACTGAAGCAGTGAAAATAGAAGAGGTGTAATTGTGACGGAAACGGTTGTGAGAATTAAAGCGTCATTCAGTAACAAAATGAAAAATGGGAATCCAATTATATTGAAGGATAGCATTGTGAACAATGACCATTTAGAAACCGAGGGTATGATAATCAGACTTGTCGATGAACAAAATCGTTTTATCGGAAAAGGATATTACGGACGGCAGAATAAAGGCTATGGATGGATTCTGACAAGAAAAGAAAATGAGCAGATCAATAGTGAGTTTTTTCATAATAAACTACTCAAGGCAATTCAGTATAGAAAGTCTTTTTTTCAAGATAGCGAAACCACGGCCTTTCGTGTTTTTAATGGCGAGGGTGACGGAATTGGCGGTTTAACGATTGATTACTATGATGGCTATTATGTCATCAGCTGGTACAGTCTAGGGATTTTTCAATTCAAAGATATGATTGTTGAAGCTTTATCAAAGCTTGTTTCCTATAGAGGCATTTATCAGAAAAAACGCTTTGCTGAAGATGGGAAGTATGTTGAGGAAGATGACTTTGTTGCCGGAGAGCGAGGTCAGTTCCCTCTTATTGTAAAAGAGAACGGAGCCAGCTTTGCTGTTTATTTAAACGAAGGTGCTATGGTTGGTGTATTTCTAGATCAGAGAGAAGTAAGAAAAGCGATTCGTGATCGTTATGCAGCAGGAAAGTATGTATTGAATACCTTTTCCTATACTGGTGCCTTTTCCGTTTTTGCTGCTTTAGGAGGAGCCGTCAAGACGACGAGCGTCGATTTAGCCAATCGGAGTCGCAGTAAAACCATTGAGCAATTCAGTGTTAACGGGATTGACTATGAAGCACAGGATATCATTGTGGAGGATGTCTTTCATTATTTTAAATATGCAGTAAAAAAACAGCTGACATTTGATTTAGTCATCCTAGACCCACCAAGCTTTGCTAGGTCGAAGAAGGTAACTTTTAGTGCAGCAAAGGATTATACTCATCTGTTGAAGCAGGCTATTTCTATTACAGCAGATGACGGGGTCATTGTTGCCTCTACCAATAGTGCTTCCTTTGATATGAAAAAGTTCAAGGGATTTATTGATAAAGCTTTTCGAGACAGCAATGGAAAATATAAAATCCTCGAGGAGTACGGACTTCCCGCAGATTTTAAAACCATTAAAGAATTTGACGAAGGTAATTACTTGAAAGTAGTTTTTGTGAAAAAAATAAAATAAAGGCGCCGGCACCGTAAATGGACAAATGCATAGCAAATGTCTTTTTTGCGGTGCCTGACACCTAAAATGTAGATAAAACATAGTCTTTCAATTTGGTTACAGGTGGCGACATAAATTTATATGTGCAATAGCTTAAGTAGATGTATGGTTCATAAGGAGGATTGATAATTTTAAGTGCTTTGACAGGGAAACGGTCAAGGCGATAAATATTTGGTACAACCGCAATTCCTAGGTTAGCTGCCACGAAGCCGCAAACTGTGCTATCATCATCTACCTCATAAGCAATATGCGGCTTTACATGGATGCAGTTAAACAACTCATCAAGAGTCGGGCGCAATCCACATTCTTGATTATAGTAAATAAAAGGATATTTAGCGGCATCAACTAAATCAATTTCCTGCTTTCCTGCTAAAGGATGTTCATTTGGAGTGATTAACATAAGCTCCTGCTTCATGATAGGAACGGAAGTAATACCTTCGTCTGCTATTTTGGAAGTAAATGCGATATCAATTTTGTTCGATCTAAGCCCCTCTTTTATTTCCTCCGTAGTCCCTTGATTTAATGCAAATTGAATTTGATTATTTTCCTCTACTTGTAGAAAATCATGAATTAATTTAGGGATGAAATGCTGAGACAGAGTGTGTACAAAGGAAAGGTTAATCGTTCCTTTTCTGGGGTCAATTAAGATTTGTAATTCATTCCTCGTTTTTTCCAAATTAGATAGAATAGGACGGACATGCTCGTACAGAAAATAGCCATATTGATTTATTTTAACGTTACGGCCTTGCTTATTGAACAGGCAAACGCCCAAATCCTTTTCTAATTCCTTTATAGAATGCGTTAAGCTTGGTTGGGTGATTGCTAGTAGTTTGGCTGCCTTTGTATAATGCTCGGTTTCAGCTAAAACACAAAAGTACTGGAGTTGATTAAAATTCATAGTAATCACCGGCTTTCAAAAAAAGATTAATGTTTTGTTTAGCTATTTGTTGGATTGTTAATGTATAATACAATCAAAATTTACCGTATTCTAATAGAGTCTGTCTATATTTTGTTCAATTGTTCACAAATAGTTCGAACGTTTACGAAGTATTTGTAAGGATATTGACAAAATCTATATTTTGGGTGGCTTTGGCATTGAATTATAAAGTATAAAAGAGAGGGTAGAATATCGCGCAACCACCCTCTCCATTTTCTTACATTTATTAATGAATGTCCTGAGAAATCATTGTCAAATCCGTAGCAGACACTGCCACTTCTTTAAAGGCAGCACCTAATTCATTTGTTCTGTTAACAAATGCATGGAGCTCCTGTTCGATTTTATGATTTTGGACTTTTGTTTCATCTAGGGCGACTAATATTTGTTGAAAGTAATGTTCCGTTTCTTCCATCGTTTTGTTTTCTTCATTTACGGCTGCTTTAATCATTTCAAGTGATTGCTTTAGCTTTTCAATTTGTGTGTTGGTGTTTAAGGTAAGAGAGGAAACATTTGTAACAGATTTCTTCGTTTCCTCGGATAACTTTCTTACTTCATCTGCAACAATAGAAAAACCTCGTCCATGTTCGCCGGCTCTGGCAGCTTCAATGGCGGCATTTAGGGATAGTAAATTGGTTTGGTCTGCAATACCCGTTACAATTTCAACAATTTCTTGCGTTTGTTTAGAGATATTTAACAGAACCTGGACATCACTCGATATATCATTCACCGACCGATGAATATTAGCTAGATTTACCGTCTGTTTATGGAGCTGATCCTTTCCTTTAAGCGCTCGTTCTTCTGCTAAAGTGGATAACTCAGACCCCTTATTTGCAATAGCTGTAATATCATTGGATTGCGTACATAAATGCTGAAACGAAGCATCTGTTTCTTCAGAAATGGCCGCTAGATTTACTGAGGCATTCGCAACTGCTTCACGTATTGATTTTTTCTCCTCTTCAGCTTCGATATTCATTCGGTTAACTTCAGCCTCGTAAGCTTCTAGCACCAATTGCTGTTCAAGATTTAAGATTTTTGTGACAGCTTGAATGGCAACAAGACGGTCATTTGATTGGTTGAGCTTGTCGATAATAATGGAGATAATAGCAAGTAGTAGATTTTGAAAGGCAGCCATATACCATTTAGTTGGAAGTCCAATCTTCACATGCATTTGTGCAATCCTAATTCGTTTATCAATAAAACTTTCATCAATTATCCCTGTAAACATTTCAAGGAGATGCTGCTTAAGAGTCCCTTTTAAACGGTCTATGGAGCTATTATCCTTAATAACCTTTACTAATGATGGTTCTAGTTCAAGGTCCCGATAATATTGATTAGCAATCATATCCAATTTTTCTTTTATAAATGGCTGTAATGCATGAATGATATCAAGGTCTTCGATTGTAAGACTAATCATTTCCAGTTGCCTTTTTATAACGCTTTCATTAGATATAACAATTTTCCCTGCTCCTCTTATTGGCTCCCATGTCTGTTTCTCTTGCTTTTGTTTTGTAAAAAACACCAGAATCCCTCCAGCCCAGCATTGGTTATGAGTAAATAATACCATAATCATTGCCGGTATTTGCGTCTTTATTGAGTGAAATTACACATTATTAACTGCGAAAATAAGCACTAAAGTCTTAGGTGATTTCTTTTGTATTATGAAACTATCATCTTGTATTTTTCGTATAATAGAGTTAGTTCAATTAGGAAGGGATTAGGCATGTTGAAAAGGAAATGGATGGGTAGTTCTTTCGTTACATTTATTCTTGTGTTTATTGTTGTAATTTTATATTTCCAATATTTAATCCAGCCGGATGGGGATGTTGAGATTAACCATAGTACAACCATGCCGGAGGGGCTTCATCCGGTAGTAGAGGAAAAGACAAATCAGCTGATACAACAGGCTGCTGAAAAAGGGATTGAGGTTGCTATAACGGATGATTTCAGAAGTGCAGAGGATCAGGATCAATTATATGAAAAAGGTCGTTCAACAGAGGGCTCAATTGTCACTTATGCAAAGGGAGGCGAGTCCTATCATAACTTTGGACTCGCAGTCGATTTTGCATTAAAGATTCCCTCTGGTGATGTTATTTGGGATATGAAGTATGATGGGAATGGAAACAGCACTCCGGATTGGACGGAAGTGGTTGCTCTTGCAAAGGGTCTTGGATTTGAATGGGGTGGAGATTGGGCTCGGTTTAAGGATTACCCACATCTTCAAATGGATTTTGGTCTTACAATTGCAGCCCTACAAAGTGGGGCAAGACCAGAGGAGCAATTAGAGACTGATAGCTGAAAAAAGACCTGTATAAAACTAAAGCTTTTGAATATGTAACCGATAATAGTGTTGAATAAGCTCCAGAGGCAATCGCTGCCTGGAGTTTTTTGCTGTGAAAACTAGAAAAATTCAATGATAGCTTATTTATTTTCCGGGCAAGCTAATCCGTAAAAGAGAGGTGGGTAAAATTGGAGGATAAAAGGTTTAAAATCGCCCATAAGGAAGCTGTTATCGGCGTTATCTTAGTCATTATTAATTTTCTTTGCTGGTATGGTTTTGCATATGGATTGGGATCAGGGGACCCGCGAAAATACAATTATATTTTGGGGCTACCTGAATGGTTCTTTTATAGCTGCGTAGTTGGAACGATTATCATGTTCATTATCGTTTCTCTATGTGTAAAATTCTTTTTTAAAGAGGTACCGTTTGAAGAGGAAGAGGGGAATAGAAAATGAATACAGCTGTTATTATCCCATTATCCTTTTTTCTGATTCTCTATTTTTTGATTGGTGTTTGGGCCAATCGGTTTGTAAAAACGTCCACGAATTTTCTTCAGGAATATTTTCTTGGTGGCAGAGAATTGGGCGGATTTGTGCTGGCTATGACACTGATTGCTACATACGGAAGTGCCAGTAGCTTTATCGGCGGACCTGGTGTTGCCTATACAACCGGTTTAGGCTGGGTGCTGCTGTCAATGGCGCAACTGCCTGCTGGCTACTTTGTCTTAATGGTATTGGGAAAAAAGTTTGCCATCATGGCAAGAAAAAATAATTACATAACGGTGATTGATTTTTTAAAAGACCGCTATAAAAGCAATATCATTGTTCTTGTCTCTGCCTTAAGTATCATTATCTTTTTATTTTCATCTATGATTGCACAATGGGTCGGTGGTGGGAGGTTAATTGAGTCTTTAACAGGATTATCATATCAAGCCTCACTCTTGATTTTTGCTTTCACCGTGCTTTTGTATGTGCTTATCGGAGGCTTTAGAGCCGTTGTACTGACTGATACTGTCCAAGGAATTGTTATGCTGGTCGGAACGATTATCCTGCTGATAGCGACCATTGTTGTAGGTGGTGGCTTACCGGCAATCATGTCCAGCTTAGCTGCAGAAAACCCAGATTTTATCTCCCCATATGGGGCCGACCGGCAGTTAACGTCGCTATATGTCTCCACTTTTTGGATTTTGATTGGAGTAGGGGTAATCGGTCTTCCACAGATGGCAGTTCGAGCGATGTCCTATAAAGACTCTAAGTCCATGCACCAAGCCATCATCATTGGCACCATTGTGATTGGGACGATTATGTTTGGCATGCATTTAATAGGTGTATTAGCCCGGGCAGTCTTGCCGGGAATTGAAATTGGCGATAAGGTCATGCCGATGCTTACATTAAAAGTATTGTCTCCTTTTTTGGCAGGCTTGGTTCTTTCAGCTCCAATGGCTGCCATTATGTCGACCATCTCTTCATTATTAATTCTCGTCAGCTCAACTATTGTGAAGGATATATTCTTGAATTTTATAAAACCCGATGCGACAGAAAAGCAAATTAAGCAAACAAGTCTTTGGGTAACGACCGTTATCGGGGCAACGGTGATTTTATTTGCTTTAAATCCACCTGAGCTATTGGCGTGGCTGAATCTCTTTGCATTCGGCGGACTTGAATCTGTCTTTTTATGGCCAATTGTATTGGGTCTTTACTGGGGAAAAGGAAATAAATACGGAGCGATTTCTTCTATGATTATTGGTATGGGTTCCTATATTCTAATTGATCGTGTCTTTCCTAGTGCTTTTGGCATGCATACGGTTGTTTTACCTGTTTTACTTTCGCTTGTTACCTATGTACTTGTAAGTTTGACGACTGTATCTAGTGGTACACGTTGCATGAGGGCAGAATAAAAAGCCGGGAAAATTCCCGGCTTTTACTTAAGGTATGGAATGTGGATAAAGTTATCAACAGGGTAAAGTGTTATACAGCATTGTTTCCACAACTTTACCCACATAATCCACAGAAAATTTACTGTATTTAAGGAAATTTATACACAATTAATGGTTTGCTTAGGGATTGATATTATCATGATCGGTTAAGTTACTAACATTGTTAACAATATTGTGGATAACTATATCCACAGATTGGTTCATTTATTCTTTCGCTTTACTCGTTGATTGGCTGCTTCTGCTCGTGCTTGAGCCTCTAAATCTTCTTGGTCCGCTAATTCTCGGGAGAATTCTTCATCAATGCCATCGGATTTTAAATTATTTTGAAATTGATTTTTTCTAGCCATTATGCCAAAACCCCTTTTTCTTGTAATAGATCCTTACCTACTATAATCAGCCTTTATTTCCTTGATTTCTTTGGTTTGCAGCATTTGATAATGCTTGTTCTTCTCTGCTGATTTGATTATTTAATTCTTGAGCATATTCCTCGCTCATGCGATCGTATTTCATATTTTTTGGAACTTGAGGCAACGAGCTTTTATTTCTGTCACGTGTTTTATGCCCTTGTGCTCGACCCATCGACAAAACTCCCTTCAATAAATAAAGTATGAAGCGTAGCTCCATACTTTATTATGCTCCCGTATTAACTGACTATGAAAGGTAAGTTGTTACAAGCTTAACGTTAATTTGAGGACTAGTCACAGGAGCTAGTCACTTATTACTTTCTTCCTTTTCGGTCCATAAAACCGCCGGCACGATCTGCCATTTTGAATTCACGTTGATAAGTTACGGCCTGCATACTTGATAAAGCACTTTTTTCCTTGTCTGTTTTTTTCGCCATTTGAATCCTTCCTTTCATGAAAGTATCTTCCACATTTTCCCCTTAATAAAAATGATTCATACTCAGGTTGAAATAGTAAAAATAATGAAATTACTTTGTGGCTTATCTTCCCATATGGAATTGTTCTATTCAAATAGGACGGTTGGATATGCTACATTTAAGGTGAGGTGAAGTTGATGCCGATCATTACAAAAATTACAACACAGCAAAAAAATAAAGAGCGTTATAATCTATTTCTTGATGACGGAAATGGGGAAAAATATGCTTTTAGTGTCGATGAAGGGGTATTAGTAAAGTATCAGTTGAAAAAAGGCATGGAATTAGATGACTTTTTGATTACTGAGATTCATTATGATGACGATATCCGTAAGGCCTATAATCGAGCCCTTCAGTATTTAACACGCAGAATTAGATCAGAGTCAGAGGTTCGTACTTATTTAGCAGAAAAAGAGGTAGATGAGCCAATCATTCAAGAGGTCATTATCAAGCTGTATGAATACCAATTCCTAAATGATGAGCAATACGCAATTGCTTATGTCAGAACGCAAATGAATACAACCGATAAAGGCACTGTCTTAATCCGAAATGAGCTAAAGGAAAAAGGAATCAGCGATAAATTTATCAACGATGCTCTTAAGGAATATCCCTATGAGGCACAGCTTGATAAAGCGAAAGTCCTTTGTGAAAAAAGTGCACAGAAAAATCAAAAGGATTCTGAAAGAGTCCTTCGGGCAAAGCTGGAACAAAAATTAATTCGTAAAGGCTTTGGCTTTGATATTATCGCTGAGGCAATTGAAGGGACAAATCTGCAAAGAAATGATGATGGAATGGAAGCCTTAAGTTACCAGGCGGGGAAGCTGAAGCGAAAATTTGCGGCTGAAACCGGGTATGCTTACGAGCAAAAAATGAAAAGTGCCCTTTATCGAAAAGGTTTTTCACTCGAACAAATTGAAGCTTACTTCAACCAGCAGGAATGGAATGATTAGGTAATACGCTTTTCTTTCCTATTAAATATTTTTTCATTATACTAAATGATAGACAAGAGTCCGAAAGAGGATAAAGGGGATGGTATTATGGAGCAGCAGGAAAAGAGATACAGTCAGCTATCGGAATATGAGTTACATCAGGAAATTGCTAAATTACATGAAAAGGCGAGAAAAGCCGAGCAAATGGGAATGGTAAATGAGTTTGCTGTTTTGGAAAGAAAGGCAGTTATGGCAAAAGCTTATCTATTAAATCCAGAAGATTTTATTCCTGGGGAAATATACCAGATTGAGGGAGACCCGGGTGCTTATTTTAAAATAGACTATTTAAATGGCGTGTTTGCGTGGGGGCATCGACTGCGAAATGGACAGGAGGAAGAAGCGCTGCCAATCTCAATGCTTGTTAAACTTCAGTAAGGATGCGACTCCTTACTGAAGCAAGCTGGTGGAATTCAATGAGATTTACCTTAAATTAAAACAAATTGGATGTATCGATGTCTCTATGGGAAGATGCACGCATTCTTTCCTGCGGATGTGTGTTGATGGTTCCATCTGCTCTTTTAGAGGCATATTCCGCTTTAGCACGAGGTTCTCCCTCTAATTTATTATTATTTAAATTGGGGAAACCTTTTTCTTTGTTACGCATGTGATGACCTCCTAAATGCGGGATAAGAACCGTGATCATCAAATCTTAATGACCACTTACAACTAGTTTGTGCATTTTTACAGGAGCTATCACGTTTTGTGATGTTAAATTATTGGAAATGAAATGGAGCATGTTAAGCTAATAATCAACGCAAAAAAGCGATGTTCGAACACGACATCGCTTTAGCTTGGTATAATATCCAGTTTTTTTCTGAGTTTTTCTTCACTGAAGATCCAGCCGGTATAGGATGTGAGGATGTTCAAATCAAGGTCTAAATGGACAACTGCTACGAAGGGGTAATAATCCTTGCTTCGATAGCGTAAGTCAATAAACCGAACCTCATAATGGTCATCATATTCATCAACTTCCCAGCGGTAAACAGGTGAGAAGGATAGAAAGGCTGCTAGATTTTCATCCTTCTTTGCTGCCTCTAGCACAGGTGTTTCAGGAACCTCAACACGATTGAACTGATCAAGAATCTGAACCTGTCGATTAACGGATCGTCCAACAAAAAATTGATGTTTATTCATGACCGCAATTTTCCATTGGTGAAATCTCATGGTAGGAGCTATGATAATTTCAGTTGCATCAGGAATTCTTAGTAAAACCTTTCGATATACATTTTGTCTTACGAAGCAGCGGACAATGTAATAAATAACTAAAATGGCATAAATTGCAGCAAAGATATACCCAGGATTTGCACCGAACAGCCACAAAATAATACCCAGTACATGGATACCGAAAATAAAAGGATCAAAAGTATTGATAACCCCAAGTGCTACCCATTTTGATGAAAAAGGTCGCAATGCTTGTGTGCCGTATGCGTTAAAAATATCAACGAAAACATGGAGGAAAACGGCTAAAAATGTCCAGAGCCAAAGATGCAGTAAATCAGCAGTAGGGAAAAAAGGGTAAACGACTGCCATAATTCCAATTGGCCATAGAAGAATCGCTGGTATCGAGTGTGTAATTCCACGATGATTTCTAATATAAATTGCGTTGTTTCGAAGCTTTAATACGGTATCTATATCAGGTGCCTGTGAGCCGACCATCACTGAAATGAACACACTTGTTGCTGTCGCTGAACTGCTAGCAACAACGGGATCAAGTGTTGCCAGGCCGCCTAGGGCTAACCCCATTACAACATGTGTACCTGTATCCAAGGAAGAAACCTCCTTAATCGGTAATCCGTTGGGACTCAACAGCATATGTCAAAACAGCAATTTTCCGAAAAAAACCTCCTGCTCGCTTGTATGATTTTTTTCGGGAAATATTACTTTCCATATACTTAGTGTATCAGAATATTTTTACCATGACAGTTTAAAATATGTATTTTTTCCGATAATAATTGATTAATTTAAGTTTTTGGGATTATCTTAATAAAAAAATAATCTGCACTAATAATATTGCCCAATTTAATGGCTTTAACATCCTGGAGGAACAAAAGTGAAAAAAAATAGTTTGAAAAACTTAGAAGCTGTGGATAAGACAGCATTTTGCCAGGACTTAATAGGCTGGTTTACAGAGGAAATGAGGGACCTCCCTTGGCGGAAGGATCAGGATCCTTATAAGGTATGGGTTTCGGAAATCATGCTTCAGCAGACAAGAGTGGATACAGTCATACCCTATTTTAACCGCTTTATGGAGCAATTCCCTACGATTGAAGCCTTATCGGAGGCAGAAGAGGAGAGGGTTTTAAAAGCATGGGAAGGTCTTGGTTACTATTCAAGAGCGAGAAATTTGCATTCTGCAGTTAAAGAGGTTCAAGTAAAATATGAAGGGAAGGTTCCTGATAATCCAAAGGAAATATCCTCTTTAAAAGGAGTAGGTCCCTATACAGCAGGTGCTATTTTAAGCATTGCCTATGGAATTCCTGAGCCTGCAGTCGATGGAAATGTAATGCGCGTACTATCCCGTATATTATTCATTGAAGATGATATTGCGAAACCATCGTCACGGAAAATATTTGAAAAGGCTGTACGTGAATTAATTTCCCATGAAAATCCATCCTATTTTAATCAAGCTTTAATGGAGCTTGGTGCGATTGTATGTACACCAACCTCACCTTCCTGTTTATTATGTCCGGTTCGTGAGCATTGTGTAGCATTTCATGAAGGTGTGCAGGGAGAATTACCAGTAAAAACAAAAAATAAAAAGCAGCGTGAAGTTCACTTAGCTGCTGCTGTCTTAAAGGATGACAGCGGACGGACGCTCATTCATAAAAGAGCTGAAAAGGGTTTGCTGGCAAACCTATGGGAGTTTCCAAACATTGAAATTCATCTACCATTTAAAACAGAAAAAGATCAGGTAAAACAAGCTTTGCAATCAGAGTACGGAGCAGACGCTGTGCTCGGGGAGATGGTTGGAAAGATTGAACATGTGTTTTCCCACTTAACATGGACGATCCACGTCTATGAAGGCAGTTTAACAGCATTAACAGAGGAGAAGCCCGATTTAAAATTGGTTACTCCCGAGCAGATCGAAAGCTATCCTTTCCCTGTCTCGCATCAAAAAATCATCAAACAATTCTATTCATAAGTCTCAAAAAAGGTGCCAGGCACCGCAAATGGACAGGATAACCATCATTGTCCTTTAGCGGTGCCTGGCACTTTTTAATCAAAAGTGATACTTGTACCATGTGTATAGTCTGCTTCATTGCGTTTGAAGCTGTTTCGGTCATACATTTCTTCAATGATTTCACGGTAAATGGCCTGGCCTTCTACGTTTAAATAAGGTAGGATTTGCTGGAACGATTGGTGGAAAAAGGCTAGTTCACTGTCTTTCCATTCAGATTTTGCCATCATAGAAAGCTCTGTCATATCCCTGCCAACATACATTCAGTTTCTTCCTTTCTTCCTCTTTTTATTTTATTTCTAACCCTATTGTCCTTAACCTGATTGCCAACTATACATGAAAAGGCTAAAATAAAGGAAATTAAGATTAATAAACAATTGTATACATATATTTGTAAATCAGAAGAGCTTAAAGCATATTTCTCGAATTGAGCAGCCAAGGATACATACATAGAATCTCAGGAAAGAAAGGACAAGAAAATGACACAAAAAGTAGCACTAGTAACAGGTAGCAGCCGAGGAATAGGAAAGGCCACAGCCATCAGGCTGGCAAAGGAAGGGTATGATCTTGTAATCAATTATGCCCGCAGCAAATCAGGTGCCCTTGAAACCGCCGCAGAAATTGAGGCATTAGGAAGAAAAGCATTAGTAGTAAAAGCTAATGTAGGAGATGTAGCAAAAATTAAATTATTGTTTGAAACGATTAAAAATGAATTTGGACGCTTAGACGTATTTGTCAATAATGCAGCTTCAGGTGTGCAACGGCCTTTAATGGAGCTTGAGGAATCACATTGGGATTGGACGATGAACATCAACAGTAAAGCATTATTATTTTGTGCTCAGGAAGCAGCTAAGCTTATGGATGAGGGTGGAAAAATAGTCAGTATCAGCTCGCTTGGTTCGATTCGATATTTGAAAAATTATACTGTAGTAGGAGTTTCTAAAGCAGCACTTGAGGCATTGACTCGTTATTTGGCTGTTGAACTGGCAGATAAAAATATTATCGTTAATGCTGTTTCCGGCGGAGCGGTTGATACAGAAGCATTAAAATCCTTTCCAAACCGTGAAGAGCTTCTTAATGAAGCGAAGGAAAAAACACCTGCAGGAAGAATGGTTGAGATTGATGATATGGTCAATGCCATTATGTTTTTATTATCTGACCAATCTAGTATGATTCGCGGACAAACCATTATTGTTGATGGCGGTATATCACTGCTAGTGTAGATTAATTATTTTTAGTGGATAGTTTTCTCCATGCTTGGTTACATTAAAGAGCGTGGAGGTGATTAAGATGGCAAACAGACCAAATCAATCTCAAGCTGGAACTAATATTCAGCAAGTGAGACAACAAAATGCACAGTCCGCTCAAGGACAAAGTCAAGGCCAATTCGGTACTGAATTTGCAAGTGAAACGAATGTTCAAGAAGTAAGACAGCAAAATGCTCAAGCTGAAGCAAATAAAGCTAAAAACTCAAGCCAATTTGGCGGTCAGAACAGCTAATCACGCAATTTAAGATGAAAAGACACTCTTACATCGGAAGGAGTGTCTTTTCATGTTCAAATAATTAACAGATATCATATAAGCATATGTTGTCATTATTGTATATAATAAAAATAAAAGTATTTCCATTTGTTTTCATTTTTCTTATCGTTTTACAGCATATTTGTTTCGACAAAAATACTTTCCATTCAGCACAACTAGTCAAAGGAATGAAGCAAAAGAGAACGAATACATAAGAAAGAAGAAAAAGACCCACAGAATCCTTCGTTCTAGTGGAAATTAAATAGGCGGGTGGTAAGCGTGAAAGAATTCAACCGTTTAGTAACAGAGCAAATGAAAACTATGGACCGGCTATTATTTTTACAAAGTGAGCTGGAACGATGCCAAGAAATTGAAGATCAATTAAAAGAAATCCAGCAGGGTACAAAGCTTGAGAGTGTGCAAATTGAAATTAAAAAAAAGAAGGAAGAATTAAAGGAAATTCAACATATCTTTGAAAAACAGACAGAAGAAGTCATACGATCCTATCAGGAAATAAATGTAACGGCAGGATAGATATGTAATAAATAAAGAATAAAAACAGTATTTTATGAAAAAATAAGCAGTCATTGATGAAATTCAATGGCTGTTTTGTTTTAAATTCTTTAGTAAACCGTTATAATAGTAGAAAATAGGAATTGTTCTTTGTTACCTGTACATTTAATTATAAAAAAGTATAACTACAGTACCGTTTAAAAAAGTTATATATGTAAAAAACAATTGAAAGGTTGCAAAGCGTTCGGTAACGAAAGTAGGGGAAATAATGGGCGTACCCATAGAAGGAGAACCAGTACAAATTCATAGCTTTAAGCATAATGGGCACATCCATCGCATATGGGACGAAACGACTGTGTTAAAGGGATCGCATAACTTGGTTATTGGTGGAAACGATCGTACAATAGTGACAGAATCAGATGGAAGAACCTGGGTAACAAGGGAACCTGCCATTACATACTTTCATTCACAGCATTGGTTTAATATCATTGGAATGCTGCGGGAAGATGGAATTTACTACTATTGTAATTTGAGCTCTCCGTTTATCTATGATGGGGAGGCAATTAAATACATCGATTATGACTTAGATATTAAAGTATTTCCTGATATGACCTTTCATTTACTTGATGAAGATGAATATGAGCGGCATCGGAAAGAAATGAATTACCCAGATGTAATCGATCAAATCTTAAAAGCCAATGTTGAGACATTGATTCAGTGGATTCGTCAGCGAAAGGGCCCATTTTCTGCAGATTTTATAGATACATGGTATGAGCGTTATTTAACATATCGAGGTTAAACATATGGCACAGACGCAAATATGTACGGAAAATATAGGCGAAAATCACCTGTTGATTAAATCAGCAGGTTTTTATGTGAAAGTCTGTGCTAACTATGAAGATAACCAGAGTTCTGATACTGTGTAATAGAGAGATAGTATAATTAACATTTGAGAACAAATAAGGTGGGGGAGACTTGGACAGTATACGACGTTATCTACACTTTGTAAAACCTTATAGCCTCCAAATTATAGCAACGATCCTTATTGGGATTTTAAAATTTGCCATTCCATTAATGATTCCATT
Organism: Bacillus tuaregi; assembly: GCF_900104575.1. Taxonomy (NCBI): domain Bacteria; kingdom Bacillati; phylum Bacillota; class Bacilli; order Caryophanales; family Bacillaceae; genus Bacillus; species Bacillus tuaregi. Next base: position 3,587,936 of record NZ_LT629731.1, on the reverse strand, counting down.
GCTTATAAAGTATGTATTGGACGATATTGTTGCTAACGAAGCAATGTCTAAGGGCGACAAGCTTGATCACTTAATAATTATCATGGCGATTATGATTGTCATTTTTGTCATCCTTCGTCCGCCAATAGAATATTATCGACAATATTTTGCTCAATGGACATCGAGTAAAATTCTCTATGATATTCGTGATCGTCTTTATACTCATATTCAAAAGCTTAGTTTTAAGTATTACTCAAATACTAGAACGGGTGAAATCATCTCAAGGGTCATTAATGACGTAGAACAAACGAAAACCTTTGTTGTGACAGGGCTTATGAATTTATGGCTGGATTTAGCCACTATTATCATTGCCATGGCAATTATGTTTACGATGGATGTCACTCTGACGCTTGTATCGATTGTTTTATTCCCATTCTATGCTTTTTCAGTTAAGTATTTCTTTGGGAATTTGCGTGCCCTAACTAGGAAGCGTTCGCAAGCATTGGCAGAGGTGCAAAGCTATTTGCATGAACGAGTTTCAGGGATGCCTGTTATTAAAAGCTTTGCCATTGAAGATTTTGAGCAAACAAAGTTTAATGAACAGAATAGCAACTTTTTAGAGAAAGCAATTGACCATACAAAATGGAATGCTAAAGCTTTTGCAGTTGTCAATACAATTACAGATATTGCTCCGCTTCTTGTCATTGGTGTTTCAGGCTACCAGGTTATTAATGGGAGTCTGTCTGTTGGTTCGATGGTTGCTTTTATTGCTTACATAGACAGGCTGTATAACCCACTGCGACGTCTTGTTAATTCCTCTACTACCCTGACACAATCATTCGCTTCGATGGACCGAGTCTTTGAATTCATGGATGAAAAATATGATATTGAGGACCAGTCAGATTCAATTGAATGTAAAAATGTAAAAGGTCATATTGTGTTTGATCATGTTCATTTTTCATATAGTGATAATCAGGAGGATGAAGCTGTATTAAAGGATATTAGCTTAGATGTTCAAAAGGGTGAGACAATCGCCTTTGTTGGTATGAGTGGTGGCGGAAAGTCGTCGCTTGTCAGTCTGATTCCCCGTTTTTATGATGTGACAGGTGGGAGAATTCTCCTTGATGGAGTTGATATTCGTTCCTTCAAAGTTCGCTCGTTACGGGATAAAATAGGGATGGTACATCAGGATAACATTTTGTTTAGTGAATCGGTAAAGGATAATATTCTGCTTGGGAATCCTTTGGCGTCGGATGAAGAGGTAATAGCTGCGGCGAAAGCGGCCAATGCACATGAATTTATTATGAATTTGCCGGAAGGCTATGATACAAAGGTTGGCGAACGGGGCGTTAAATTATCTGGAGGACAGAAGCAGCGAGTGGCCATTGCAAGGGTATTTTTGAAGAACCCTCCTATTCTAGTACTTGATGAAGCAACATCTGCGCTTGATTTAGAAAGCGAGCATCAAATTCAGGAAACGCTTGATAAGTTAGCTAAAGACCGTACGACCTTCGTTGTTGCTCACCGTCTTTCAACGATTACTCATGCAGATCGGATTGTTCTAATTGAACATGGGGAAATTGTTGAGATTGGCAGTCATGAAGAACTAATGACATTGCAGGGTCATTATTATAAGCTCTTTCAAGTACAGCAGCTGGAGCAGTAAGATGCTAGTACTTAGAGTGTAAAAAAGCAGCTGAACATAACCAGCTGCTTTTTTATATTTTATCATCCGATAAGGATAATCCATTTTCTTCTTTGTGATAGGATTGAAAGCTTGTAATTAATAAATCAAGATGCTCGATATATTCATCATAGTCAACTATTGCAGTGATAATTTGCATGAGATGGTAGTTTGTATCTTCACTTTCCTGTGATGCCTGCAGCTGGTAGGTTAGAAAAATATGAAACAGTTCCTTCCGGTTTAAGCAGATGTCCCCTTCATCAAAAACAACATGAGGCCGTACCTTGCTGATAAACTTCAGCATTACATGTTCGTGCTGGTGAATGAGACAGTCTAGTTGCTGTTGAATCATATTTTGCAAATCATCAGGCAGACTGGAGATTTCATTTTCAAAGCGGTGTAGTCTCTTTAACGTATCTAATGCACGTTTCAGCGTATTAATCATTTGACGATAAATAACTAGTTTTCTTGTTTTGAGTACATTATTTTTCTTGAAACTACGTTCTTCTTTATACATTAGGTATAACTGTTCGGTTTTAATCATAGATTCTTTCAATTTATCAATGTCATTTTTGAGTAATTTATGGTCTGAGGCACCTCTGATATTAAGTCGAATCCACTTTGTGATTTCCGTCGTTGAATTTGATATTTGGGTATATAGCTTTGTTTCATATTTAGGAGGTAAGAATATCAGATTTACTAAAAAAGCGGATAAAACGCCGAGCATAATAGTTAAGAAGCGGATCAAGGCAAATTCGATAAAGGTATCTCCCGGTGTCTCCATAATAGCCACTAAGGTTACTAAGGAAAGTCCGATAGCATTTTCAAGCTTTAGCTTTAAGGAGATGATAATGACAATGACGGCAGCAAGCCCAATGATAAAGATGTGGTTGCCAAATAATAAAACAAAAATGACCGCCATTAACGCACCGATTGTATTGCCTTGTATTTGTTCCAGAATGGATAAATAGGAACGGTAAATGGTCGGCTGTACGGCAAAGATAGCGGCAATACCGGCAAAGACTGGTGACGGTAGCTCAATCAGCCGAGCGACAAGTAATGATAGGATTATTGCGATTCCCGTTTTTAATATGCGGGCGCCTAACTTCATAGATGATAATTTCCTTTCTAAAGGTGATGATGGGATACTTACTTATTAAATCATGTTGCTGACCTTGAAACAATCGGTAAATGTGGAGTTTTTGAGATTTTTCCTTAACATTATCGTGTACTAAAACGCTTGTGACTTGCATGGAAACTTAATTTCACTGCGCCATAGACTTATGGGTAAAAAAGTTCCTTCAATTTAAAAACCGTTCGTACATGTACGAACGGTTTTTGCGCTACAGACGGATTAGCGTGTTCCTTCTGTAGCGAGTTCAGAGAATGCATTTTCAACTGCAAAAATGGTTGCGTCGATATCTTCTTCAGTATGGGCGATGGTTAAAAACCATGCTTCGTATTTTGAAGGAGCAAGATGAATACCTTGCTTTAACATTAGTTTGAAAAACTTAGCGAACATTTCTCCATCAGTGTTCTCGGCCTGCTCATAATTTTCTACTTTTTCGTCAGTAAAGTAAACAGTCAGTGCACCTTTTAAACGGTTAATGCTTATGGGAATATTGTGCTCTTTTGCGGCCTGTAAAATTCCTGCTTCAAGCTTCTCGCCTAATTGATCTAAGTAGTCATAGACACCAGGCTGTTTCAATACTTCAAGACAGGCAATTCCCGCTAAAATAGACGCGGGATTACCGGCCATTGTCCCGGCTTGATAGGCTGGACCCAATGGTGCTACATGCTCCATTATTTCTTCTTTGCCACCGTAAGCGCCTATTGGAAGACCACCACCGATAATTTTGCCCATTGCTGTTAAATCAGGAGTCACTCCAAGCAAATCCTGCGCTCCACCATATGTAAAGCGAAAAGCTGTAATGACTTCATCATAGATGACAAGAGCCCCTGCTTCGTGAGTTAACTCATTCACTTTTTCGAGAAAGCCTGGGTTTGGTTCGACGATACCAAAGTTACCGACAATTGGTTCCACTAATACGGCTGCAATTTCATCGCCCCATTTTTCCAATGCTTGTCTAAGCGGTTCAATCTCATTAAAAGGAACAGTAATGACTTCTTGAGCAATGCTCTTTGGAACTCCTGCTGAATCAGGGGTGCCGAGAGTGGAAGGTCCAGAACCCGCTGCAACAAGGACAAGATCTGAATGTCCGTGGTAACACCCGGCGAATTTAATGATTTTATCTCTTCCAGTATAGGCTCGAGCTACACGAATGGTGGTCATAACTGCTTCTGTACCTGAATTGACGAAACGTACCTTTTCTAATGCCGGCATAGCTTCCTTCAGCATTTTAGCAAAAGTGACTTCATGTGGTGTAGGAGTACCAAATAAGACCCCAGTTTCGGCTGCTTTTTTTATCGCTTCTGTAATATGTGGGTGAGCATGGCCGGTAATAATTGGTCCATATGCGGCTAAATAGTCGATGTATTGGTTACCGTCAACATCGAAGAAATAGGCTCCTTGTCCTCTTTCCATAACGACAGGAGAACCGCCTCCAACCGCTTTATAGGAACGAGAGGGGCTATTGACTCCGCCAACAATATGTTCAAGTGCTTCAGTATGTAATCGTTCTGAATTTGTAAAATGCATGGCTTAAAACCTCCTAATTTGTCTACTTCTACATTTTAACACTATTGAAAAGTATATTCGTTTAACTAAATATTTTGACAATAACTTCAATCCTTTTTTTATTCATTGTTATGATAACTAATTCGGTTGTTTAGAGGTAAACACCTGCATATATTTAGATACAAGCCTTTACATTCATTTTCGGAGCGGGCAGGAAAAGAGGGTAAGCATGATCTATTTCGTTACACTTGCCTTCACGATTTATTGTATCGTGATGAGTTTGCGTACAATATTTATTCCAAATACTATTAAAGGGAAAATTGTTTCAGTTGAAAATTTCATTTATCTAACCTTTGTGTATATTACGATTTTGATTGGCTTTGGGCTGGTTTATATTTTGCTTGAGACTAAGGGCTATCAAATTATGATTGAACAGTATCCAATGCCGACTGAGAATTTTGTGGAACGGTTTGGTACGTATCTTTATTTTAGCGCTGTAACGCTATTTTCAGTTGGCTACGGGGATATTGCCCCTATTGGGATTGGGCGTCTCATTGCAATGGTTGAAGCTCTGATTGGCTATACGATTCCAGCAGCCTTTGTTGCAAAAGCCGTATATGGACGTGAGCAAAAATGAGTTATTAGTTGTCTTGAAGTTAGGAATAAGATAATCTGTTAGTAGTGCAAAAATTCGCACGTATTACTGTGATAAAATATGTACTTAATTTGTACAGATAGGAGGAATGTTGAATGTCAACACTGACAGGACAAGTTGCACCAGATATTGCTTTACCTGCAAGCAGCGGACAAACCATTCAGTTGTCTGATTTCCAAGGAAAGAATGTTGTACTATATTTCTATCCAAAAGATATGACACCAGGCTGTACAACAGAGGCATGTGATTTTCGTGATCGTCATGAGGAGTTTTCAAAAATAAATACGGTGATCCTAGGTGTCAGCCCTGATCCGATGTCAAGGCATGAAAAATTCATTGAGAAGCATGGATTGCCTTTTGTCTTGCTATCAGATGAAAATCAGGAGTTAGCCAAGGCATTTGATGTTTGGAAGCTGAAGAAAAATTTCGGTAAGGAATATATGGGAATTGAGCGCAGCACCTTTATTATTGACTCAGAAGGGAAAATAGTTAAGGAATGGCGTAAAGTAAAAGTGAAAGAGCATACAAACGAGGTCTACCAATTTATTCAACAAAACCTAGTATAAGGAAAATATTTATAGCCTATTTTTCTTGGATAAGGCGATTGTCCATTCATTTATTCTTCAATTGAATATCTTTATATTAGGGCATACCTCCTCATATAGTGTTAACAGGCTGAAGCATTCAGCCTGTTTTTTTGTCTGAAAGACCTCTCTTTAAGAACAGTAGCAGGTAGATATAGTTAAACTGGATGAATGGATTTAGGAAAGAATGACTGATATCATTTTCAAATTTTGAACATATTATATATATACATACCAAAAGTAAATGTGACAATTTCATTTTATTATAGAGAACGATACTGACAAGTGAGTAATAAAGAAGTAATATATAAGAGCTTTAGTGATAAAGTACTTATATTCATAAAAAATAATAAGAAAATGTTATTAAACTATGTTAATAGGGTAGTTATATTGACAAAAGTACTAAAAATTTGTACACTAATTATAACAATTATAAACTAATAATATTTTTGAAAAGAGGTGTATGACGGTGGAACACAATCAATTAAAGGAAGCGCTTGATACCTTAAAGGAAACGCGAGTTCGTATAACACCACAACGTCATGCGATACTCGAATATTTAATAAACTCAATGTCACACCCAACAGCAGATGATATTTACAAAGCCTTAGAAGGAAAATTCCCTAATATGAGTGTAGCAACAGTTTATAATAATCTGAGAGTATTTCGTGAGGTTGGTCTCGTGAAGGAATTGACCTACGGTGATTCATCTAGTCGTTTTGACTTTGTTACAACACAGCATTATCATGTCATTTGTGAAAGCTGCGGGAAGATAGTTGATTTTCATTATCCTGGACTTGATGAAGTGGAACAGCTTGCAAGTTCTGTCACTGGATTTAA